>JAXESA010000093.1:0-12686 GCA_034116205.1 Ruminococcus sp.
AAAGCTCTTAATAGAGCCTTCAATGCGATTATAATAATATGGATTAACCTGATTGTGCAAAAGGCACAGGCGTACACTATGGTTTTGCTGTCCTCGCTAAAGTCACACTGCACATCAACTGTGTAATCCTCGATATTCAGCGAATTATAAAGTCTGCCCATAACGGGATAAACCACAGCACAGGCGGTTCCGTAGCCTATAGCTGTGTCACTTGCATCTTCACCGCCCACGGTAATTTTCACTTCAACATTGTGTATTATAAGTCGGTTGAAAAATCCCCTTAGTATGCCCTTGGAAAGAGCCAAAAGCTCATTCAGAATATCAATAAGTCCAGATAATCCCTTTTTATCCCAAAGCTGTTTTAAAGGATTTTTAGACTTTTTGTCTTTTTGCTGTTTTTTATCAGTCTTTTTTGGAGGTGAAGTTTTTTTCTTCTTTTTTGACTTTTTCTTTTTAGCCTTTTTTTTAGCAGGAAATGTTAATTTAAGAAATAAAAACTTTACCATAACAATGGGTTTATCCTCATACCTTGCCGTCACCTTCACCTTACATAGGGAAAGGAGAAAAAGAAGAAAAAATATCAATAGTATTATGGCGAGTACAGTCATTATTATTCCTCAACTGCCATTTCGATAATCTCCTCAGGAGTGCCTGTTATAGTATCCTCCGAATTTTCATTTACACCGCTGTTTTCCTCTGAATTTTCTACTTCAGATTCAACAGAGGTTTCCTCACTTTTGTCCTCTTTATCGGACTGTGGTATTGGGGGTAAATCCTCAATTGAACTAATGTTAAAGCACCTTAAAAAGTTTTCTGTTGTACCGTAAAGGAGTGGTCTGCCGGGGAGTTCAAGCCTACCCTGTTCTTCAATCAGTCCTTTTACGGTAAGTGAGCCTATAACGCCGGAGCAGTCAACACCACGGATTTGCTCCACAAATGCCTTGGTAACAGGCTGGTTGTAGGCAATTACTGCAAGCACCTCCATAGCCGCCTGGGAAAGTGGCTTTTTACGGTTTAAGTCCATAACCATGCGGATTTGCTCCTCATACTCCTTGTGAGTTACAAACCGGTAGCTATCCTTGTAACGCATTATTTTAAAGCCGTGATTTTGGGAGTTAAACTCCTCCTTAACCTCCTCAAGGAGATTTTCAGCCTTTTTTGTTGTCAGTTCCAAAGCTTGGGCAATTCTTGAAATTTCCACAGACTCTCCTGCGGCAAAAAGTATTGCCTCAACTGCTCTTTTCATTTCTTCATTACTCATATAATATTCCTCAAAAGAATTAAATCATTCTAACCTCTGCATTGTCACCGTCGCCCTCAATCCTTACACGCTTGCCCTTAACAAGCTCAAGCACCGCAAGGAATGTGGCTACAAGGTCACTTTTACCGTTGGATGCCTCAAACAGGGTGCTGTACTTTACTGTGTTGCCCTTGTACAGCTTTCGCATAACGGTAATAATCTTGGAGGAAACAGAAACAATCTTCCTGCTGACAATCCCCGAAAAAGCCTCCTTTGGGGGAGGAAGCTTTGCCTTACCTCTGCCCACAGCGGAGATGTAACCCTTTGCTATGTCAAATGGGTCGTGACTTCTGTCGTAGGTGGTGTCAAAATTCATCTTGCTTGGCTCTTTTGTAAAGTAACCAAAGCTGATTTCCCCGGACAGCATCAAGGCTATCTCCTTGCAAAGCTGATACTCAATGAGCTGGCCTGTCAGTTCCTTTTTCAGCTCCTCTGCCTCTTCCTCATACTTTGGCAGTAACATTACGGACTTGATATATACAAGCCTGCTTGCCATCTGCAAAAATTCCGAGGCTATGTCCATCTCTTCTTCCTGCATAAGCTTAATCTGCTCCAAATACTGGTCGATTAAGTCGGAGATTACAATGTCGCAAATGTCGATTTTGTTCTTGGTAATCAGTGTAAGGAGTAAGTCAAGAGGACCATCAAACACGTCTGTGTGGTAAAGTAGCTTGTGGTTATCCTCACCGTACTCACCCCTTGACGGATTTATGACCAATGTTTTTTCGTCTGCCATACTGTTCATAATTATAACGCCCACAAAAACGGAAGTTTTGCAATAAAGCTGACGCCTTCATATACAAAATTGCTGAGGTACATAAGAGGTGTGCTTAAAAATCCCATCCAAAGAAGTGCAAAAAGCAAAATCATAATGTATCTTTCGTACTGATAGAAGAAATAGACAGCTTTGTCCGGTAAAAATACAAAGAGAATTTTTGATCCGTCCAAAGGTGGAATTGGAATAAGGTTAAACACAGCAAGGTAGATATTCACCGTTACATAGTAACTTAGGAACATATAAATATAGTAGCCAACCTGTGAAGTAACAAAAAACGTTGGAACAAATGCAAGAACTGCATAAATTATCAGTTGACCCACAAGGGCGGCAACAAGGTTTGCAACAGGACCCATAACAGCGGTTATAGCCATACCAACCTTTTCATTGTTAAAATTTCTTGAATCAATTGGCACAGGCTTTGCCCAACCGAAACCAAAACACAAAAGACAAATTGAACCTATAACATCAATATGTGCAAGGGGGTTAAGAGAAAGCCTACCCCTGTACTTTACAGATGTGTCACCCAATTTTAGTGCTGTAAAGGCGTGTGCCCATTCGTGAAAGGGCAACACAAGAAATATAATAACAAGAAGTGCAATTAACTGCATCATTATTGAGGCAAAATCAACACTGCCCCCACGCAAAGCATTTAAAAGCTCACTTAACATATCTTCACCTATTTTCAAATATTATTATTCATACAATTATAACTTATTAATCCGAAAATTACAAGGATATTAAGATATATTTGACTTTTTCTGCACAAATTTCAAAAAACACTTGCAAAACGAAGAAATATCTGTTATTATATCATAGTTGCAAAACATATATGATTAATCATTGCTAAGGAGGTGCAGACGCATGGCAAAATGTGAATTCTGCGGTAAAGGCGTTACTTTTGGTATTAAGGTATCTCACTCACATAGGCGTTCAAACAGAGCTTGGAAGCCAAATGTACAGAGAGTTAAGGCTATTGTTGACGGTCAGCCTAAGCGTGTTTACGCTTGCACCCGTTGCTTACGTTCAGGTAAGGTTACAAGAGCAGTCTAATAGATATTTTATATTTAAAAGTATGACCGGAGTTAATGCTCCGGTCTTTTGCTTTTGTTTTAATGTTTTTAATTTTTATATACATAAAGAAAACGGCTGTCGCAAAACTGTTGTATTGCGACAGCCATAGTATTTTGAAAATTTATCAATTAGTGAGGGATTACGCTGAGGAGTACACCGGCTGCAACAGCAGAACCGATAACACCTGCAACATTTGGACCCATAGCGTGCATCAACAGGAAGTTTGATGGATTATCCTGCTGACCAACCTTTTGAGATACACGGGCAGCCATTGGAACGGCAGAAACACCTGCTGAACCGATAAGTGGGTTAACCTTGCCCTTTGTGAGTACGCACATAAGCTTACCAAAGAGAACGCCACAGGCTGTACCGATACAGAAAGCAAGAAGACCGAGAGCAATAATCTTTAAGGTGTTGAGCTGGAGGAATACAGTACCTGTTGCTGTTGCACCAACTGTAACACCTAAGAAGATTGTAACAATGTTCATAAGCTCGTTTTTAGCAGTCTTAGCGATTCTGTCAACAACTCCGGATTCCTTCATAAGGTTGCCAAGCATAAGCATACCAACAAGAGGAGCTGCATCAGGAAGAAGGAGAGCAACAAGAACAATTACGATTACAGGGAAAATAATCTTTTCCAGCTTTGAAACAGGACGAAGCTGTTCCATCTTGATAGCTCTTTCCTTTTTGCTTGTTAAAGCCTTCATAATCGGTGGCTGAATAATAGGCACAAGCGCCATATAGGAATAGGCGGCAACTGCGATTGGTCCCAAAAGGTCAGGTGCCAATTTACTTGTTACAAAGATAGCTGTCGGTCCGTCGGCACCACCGATGATACCGATTGAACCGGCCTGAGCCTTTGTAAAGCCAAGGAAGATTGCTCCGAAGAATGTGATGAAAATACCAATCTGCGCAGCAGCACCAAGGATAAAGGACTTTGGATTGGCAATAAGAGGACCGAAGTCTGTCATAGCACCGATACCAAGGAAGATAAGTGGAGGATAAATACCCATCTTAACACCCTGATAGAGGTAATATAGAAGTCCGCCGTAGGTTGGAACATTGTAGTAGGTTTGTCCGTTAAGGACTGTTGTTGCATACTGAACCGACTGTGACGCCACATCATGGGTCTTTTTAAATTCATCCACTAGGACAAATTCTGTTTGCGGAGCACCCATAATTGATGGGTAGAGGTTTACAAGCAACATACCAAAGGCAAGTGGTAAAAGGATAAGTGGTTCATACTCCTTGGCGATAGCCAAATAGAGGAGAATAAAAGAAACTCCAACCATAACATAGTTTTGCCATGTCAATGAAACAAAACCGGATGACTGGTACAAGCCCACTATACCGTCTAAAAATCCGTTAATAATTTCCATAGTTTCTACTTCCTTTCCGACTAAAATGGTCTTGTATTGTCAAGAACACCTGCCTGACCCCATACAGGTCTGCCAACGGAAGGTGACTTTTTGATGCTTTTGATTTTAGCATTACCAACACCGTATGTGCTGTCAACGGCTGCGGCAATTACAGCTACGATTTCGTCGGAAATTCCGGATACTGTTGAAGGAGCCGGTGCAGTCTTTGCCTGTGCAGGGGCTTCCTGCTTTTGGCTCTGTTCAATCTTTTCTTTTTTCTTTTTTGATGCGTTTTGTGCTGAATAACAAATCTTACCGTAAATAGAAATTATAACGATAAGCAGAATTAATACAGCGAAAACTACAACAAAGCCTGTCAGCAAAGTGGTGATAGAAATACTGAACTTTTCTCCCAAACTGAGGCTTGCTGCAACGATAGTACTAATATCCATAAAAATCCCCCATATTTATAGTTTCATATGTTAACTATTATACAATGAGTTATGTATTTTATCAATAAATATGGGGGTGTTTTTTATTTTTTTGCGAAAATATACAATTTTTATGAAAAGTTATGTTGTAATTTGTTAATTAGGTTTTATACTAATACCTGATAGAAAGTAGACTTATCTTTGCGAGGATAATTTTCAGAGGACAAGGCGGAGGACGCCGCAAGGCTGACGCCTTGCAAGGACGACAACGCAGTACTCTGGAAATTAGACCGCAAAGATTGTCTGCTTTTATTAGGTATTAGTATTAGAGTATTATACAGATTAATCCGTTGCAACCGTCATTGATGATTTTTTCTATGGTTTCCCCTACTTTTCTACGGGCATCCTCAGGCATTCTATAAAGCTTGTTATGGAGTCCCTCGTTTACAAGCTCGTGAACGGATTTGCCGAAAATATTACTTTCCCAGATTTTTGACGGGTCCTCCTCAAACTCTTTTAATAGATAGGAAACAAGCTCTCTGCTCTGCTGTTCACTGCCAACTATTGGCGTTACCTCTGCCTGGGTGTGAATTTTCATCATATGAATTGACGGTGCTGATGCTTTAAGGCGTATTCCGTACTTACCGCTCTGCTTTATTATTTGCGGTTCGTCCAAGGTTAATTCATCAAGGGTTGGCATAACAATTCCGTAGCCCTTTTCCTCCACATCCTTATAGGCGGCGGCGATTTTGTCAAACTCCTTTTGCTTTTCGGACAGCATACTGATGCTGTCCATAAGGGCTTCTTCATCCTTAATTTCTGTACCTGTTTTTTCGGACATCACCTTATAAAAACAGCTGTTTTCAATTTGCAGAGAAATATCGGCTACTCCCCTGCCTAAATCAAGCTCCTTTATATCGCTGTTTTCAACATAATTGCCCTTGCCGATGCCTGCACAGGTGTCCTGAACCTGTCTTAGTTTTTCTATTGTTCTGGCATTGTCCTTTATGCTGTTAAAAATATCGCTTTTAAGCCAATGCTCCTTTGGGAGGTTTACAACCCACTTTGGCATATCAATGTTGATTTCCCTTATTGGAAATTCAAAAAGCACCTGTGCAAGTACCCTTTTGATTTCGTTTTCTTCCATTTCAAGACAATTTACAGGCATAACGGGAACTTGGTATTTTGAAGAAAGCTCCTCGCTGAGCATTACAGTTTCTCGTCTTTGGGGGTCAACGGAATTAAGGAGAACAACAAAGGGCTTGTTTATCGCCTTTAGCTCCGATATTACCCTTTCCTCCGCATCTTCGTATGAATTTCTGGAAATATCGCTTATTGTACCGTCTGTGGTAACCACAAGTCCTATGGTGCTGTGGTCGGTGATTACCTTTTTTGTGCCGATTTCGGCGGCTTTGTCAAAGGGGATCTCCTCATCTGACCAAGGGGTTTTTACCATTCGAGGTACATCCTCCTCCATATAGCCCATAGCCTCATTAACAACATAACCTACACAATCAATCATTCTAACCTTTAGGTGGGCGTTATCGGGAAGTGAAATTTCCATTGCCTCTTCGGGGATAAACTTAGGCTCGGTGGTCATTATTGTTCTGCCACCTGATGACTGGGGAAGTTCATCATTTGCTCTGATACGCAGGTTTTCTTCCTCTATATTGGGCAGGACTATTGTGTCCATAAATTTTTTTATAAAGGTACTTTTGCCTGTTCTGACCGGTCCTACAACTCCTATATAAATATCTCCATTTGTTCTCTGTGAAATGTCACGATATATGCTTCTCTCTGCCATTTTCATTCCTCCATATGTTTTTTAATAAAATATATGAAGGACCTGCACAAAATATGCCTTTATTATAAATATGAATGGTAAATATTAAAGGGTGGCAAAACCACCCTTTAGAAATTATCTTCTTATAATGAGCATATCCTTGTTTTCAAGGTATTCGCCCTCTATTTCGTTGTCCTCGCTGATGTATTGTGGGTCTGTGAAGTATCTTTTTGCAATATCCCACACATATTCGCCCTTGTCGGCAAAGTACAACGTTAGGGCTGAGGGGTTTTTCTCTATTTTTTTGTCCTCATAGACAAGTACATCCTCAACAAAATTGTTGTTATCAGCATTTATTACAAATGCGTTGATGCTGATTTCTACTCTAAGTTCAAGGGTGTGTTCATCCTTAATGCGGTAACTGACTGAATTTATGTTTGAGATTGCTGTTTTAACATTACCGAATGCTTCGTCTGTTTTGTCGGTGAAGTCCATTGTTCTTTCAATGTAGAAAGGCATACCCTCTTTGTCACAGGCAAGTACGCAAAGCCCCGCTTTGCCTGTAAAGGTGATTAGTCCGGCATCTTCCTTTGATGAAACTGATGAATTTTCGTTGTAGGCATCAAGAACTTTTGAAAATTCCTTATCGTTTGAGGAAATCTCCATTTTTCTTATGAAATTTCGCTTTATTTCCCTTACAGAAGTGACAAGCTGAACATTTTTATTCTTAATGTCACAAGCAAAGTCCCTTGAAAATGCATCGGTAACAAACTGCTGTTCCCTCTCTTTATAGCAAACTATTGACGCATTAATTCGTGCTTCAAGGAGTAAATTTTTCTCCTCATTTTCCCGGGTTGCCTTAACATCGTAGGACAAAAGCGAGCAGGAAACATTGTTCACCGTGTTATCCCCTGCCCCCACGCAGGAAACAATTTGGTTAAATGGGAGCATATAGTCAAGACACTCTGTTTTTCCGCTGTCTAAGTCGGAAAGGTAGAGAAGTCTTAGATTTACTTCACCTTTGATAATGATTTTGTCGTCCATTGACTTATGTTCGTTTACAGAGATTTTGACAATGGACTTTATTATTGACTCAATAGGAGGCTTATTTTCTACGCTGATAGCCTCATTAACATTGAATGTTTCTTCCGTTACCGCTGTAACATCCATATAGTGCTTTGAACAACATCTCTTCTGAAAATCAGAAAAGGACTGGGCAGATGGTATCATAGTTGTGCTTTTTCCTGTGGCTTCAACCTTTATACTAAATGCACCCTTTATGACCAATCGACGTGGTGAAAGTGCTCTGCAGTTAACATATTCAGCTGTGGCAACTGTATCCAGATAATGATTCTCCGGAAAATCCTTGATATTAATTGCACGACTAAACTGAACTACCTGTTGGCTTGTACGCAGGGTTTTACGAACGCTGTCAACATACATCACCTTAACGATTGAGGCTCCCTCAATTTCAAGGACTCCGCCGGAAACATTTCGTGAGAAAATCTGAGGCACAAGGGTACATTTGAGTATCTTTTCTATATCAGGGCAATAGTCGGGAAGTGTGACATCAATGTCAACAGGCTCCTCGATTGCCTGACTCATTAGGGTATCTCTGCCGGAAATTTTAATGTTATTTTCAAGTTCCATAATTACTCTCCTTCTGATGATAAAACATTTAGAAAATCTTTATATATTAATGATATTAAAGCAAAGAGAGAATTATGACTACCATATATCATCAAAATGATGTATGTAGAAATTTTTTAAGGGTTACACAAAAAAAGTGGCGGACAGAAATCTGTCCGCCAAATCATAATTAAAGAATTTATTAGCCTTTCAAATTAGAACACATTGTAACCGGCAACTTTTCTTTGAATTGTAGTTACATCACGAACATTGATTTGTCCGTCACCGGTAACATCAGCAACTTCTGTCTTAATTGAAACAGCTACCATATTAATATACTTCTGCAATATTGTTGCGTCAGCAATATCAACGTCTCCGTCACCGTTTATATCACCCATTGCATATGTAGGCTGGGTTGTTGTTGGTGTAGTAGGAATTGTCTGAGTTGTTGAAGTAGTTGTTGGAGTTGTCTGTGTTGTAGAAGTAGTTGTAGGTGTTGTCTGGGTTGTAGAAGATGTAGTTGGCTGTGTCTGAGTTGTTGTATGCTGTGGGTCGCTTGACAAGAGCTTACCAACACGAGCAAATGGAACTGTGATGTGGTCATCGTCTTCCTTTTCGTGTGAGTTAAACTCCTGAGTAGTGGTTGAAGCCTGGTCAGCATTGTCGTTCATTGATGGGTCATATGGTAAGCAGTCCATACCGGAAGTACCGAATGTGGAAACCTTCATAACGCCGATACCTGTGTTTTCAATATCGGAAGCAGAAAGGTTAAGGCTGTCAAGAGGAATAGACATCTCGTAGAAGAAGTCCATCTTGCTGTCGTGACCCTTTGCATAGAAGTCAACCCAATCTGATGATTCGTCAAACATATCGCCGAGAACACGGTTGTGGTACTGACCGTAACCGCCGTTAACACCCCAAAGCTCGCCGGAAAGTCCCTTAGCATTGCCGAAGTCAAGGCTTATGCCTGTATTCTTGTTAACAATGTTTTCAGCGTCCAGCTTTCCATCGTCGTCTGCTGTGTAGATGAAAGGACCGTTAGAACCGTTTGTTGAGAAAGCAACAACTGTATCAACATATGTATCAAATGTTATGCCTGAACCCCAAAGTGTGCCACCGTCAACAGTAGTACCGTCTGTGATTGTTCCCTTGCCAGTGTAGAGGTAGAGGAATACTGGGCAGTTCTGAGTTTTGAAAAGTGTACCCTGTGAAAGTGGATAGTCGTCGTTAGGAGCAACTATGTCCTGGACATTACACATCTCGTACATAATGTAGAGGTTTTTGTCATCCCATGCGGCATACATTGCATAGTCATCAATAGGAATTTCGTACATTGAGTTGTCACGGTAAACACGAGGGTCGTCGTTTGCTGTACCCTGAGCAATAAGCATATCGGTACTCCAGTCAGACTTGTCACCGTCAATGGAGATAGTCTTTCTTACACCAACCTTACCGTCAGGGTTTGTGCCGTAATAACCGCCACAGGAAGGACTTGTTGAGCCGTCGCCACCGCCTACATTCTGTGGTTCTTTCTTTAAAAGTGTGATTGACTTTTCGGTTGTACCGTACTCGTTAGTTGCAGATACATAAAGTGTTGTTGTTGAACCAACTGCTACACCGTTACCAAGAGTTACAACTGTTTCGCCTGTAAAAGGAACAGCAGAACCGTTGTCAATTTTGTATGTAGCAGATGTTGCACTGCCCGGGTTCACCTTTACATCTACTGTGTCAGATGAGAAAGATGCTCCGTCCTTTTTGCTAAAGGAAACTACAGGTGGGTTTGTGCTTAGTTTGTACTGTTCCCACTTCTTTGTTGCTTTGTCATAGAGCATACCATCGCCCTGGTAATCAAGGTCATCTGTTTTACTGCCGTTATCAATAAAAATAACCTTGTCGTAGGACTTGTCCAATGTGAATGAATAAATGTTTGTTTCTACCTCTGTCATTTTAACGCCCGGCCATGCTGCATTCTGAGAAGTTGAACCGGATGCATCTAACCACATATAACAGGTAGGTGTGCCGTTAGTTGTTCTTATATACACAGTTTCTCCTGCATTGCCTGTAACAGCGTGAACTGTGAACATACAAGCAAACATAGAGGTTAAAAGTGCAATGATAAGAATTGAGGAAATAAATCCCTTGCGTTTCATAAAAATTACCTCCTTAGAAATTATACAATGCTATTATAACAGAAAAATCCAAAAAATGTATGAATTTTTTATAAAAAAAGTAAAGGTACGCATAATTTGTACATTATGCATACCTTTAATATGTTCGTTTTGTGAATAATCACAACGATATTATGTTTGCTGTGGCTTTTCTTTTTTAATACCGTAAATTTTACGAAGTACTGTGCCGATAAACCTTGGGTTTTCAATCAAAACTACTTTCATATTACCTCCGACAAACTGTAATTGATAAAAGGATTATTATAACTGCGCAACAATCTGTTATGAGCCAATGGGGAAAGATTGAGGCAATCAGTAAACCCAGCGCAAAGGATATATAAATCTTCCTCTGTAATCTCCAACACCTCATTTAACCACCCCTCAGTATAGTCTATACAATCAGGTGAAAATGGTTACTAAGAAAAACTGAATGTTATTTAAGATATTTCATAAACCATATATTTTGGGCGGTAAAGGTTTTGCCGTTAAGGTAGTTAAGCTCTCCTGCATCGGTTGTAAAATCAAAATTAAGACTGTGACTATAAAGGCATTGCCTGTTAAGGCTGTACTTTTCGTTCAGTTTTTTGTCACCGTATTTATTGTCACCAAGTATAGGACAGCCAATTGAAGCCATATGGGCTCTTATCTGGTGTGTTCTGCCTGTGAGCAAATCAACACTGCATAGGGTAAGTCCGTTTTTGCTTTCAAGCAGGGTATATTTTGTGAGGATTTTTTTACTGCCCTTGACTTCTTTTTTAAGCACTTTTACTTTATTAGTTTTTTCGTCCTTGATAAGGTAGTCGGAAAGCAGACCGCTGTCCTCTTTTGGCTTGTTAATCAAAAGGCAAAGGTAGTATTTGTGGAGTTCTCTATCTTTTAATTTTTGGTTAAGGATACGAAGGGATTTGGCATTCTTTGCACCGATTACAATTCCCCCTGTGTTCCTGTCGATTCTGTTTACAAGGGCAGGTGCAAAGGAGTTTTCATTTTTCGGGTCATACTCACCTTTATCATAGAGGTAATGCTGTACACGATGCACAAGGCAGTCAAAGTGATAGCTTTTATCCTGATGGACAACAATTCCGGGCTTTTTATCAAGGAGGATAATATTTTCGTCTTCATAAAGAATGTCAAGAGTTTTTGGTGCTTTGAGAAATTCATAGTTCTCTTCCTCTGCACCCTCAAAAAATTCATCCTTGATATAAAAGGTCAGCACATCCCCAAGGGACAGAAAATCCTGTGGGTACGCTTTTTTACCGTTTATTTTTATACACTTTTTTCGTATATACATATAAGCCATTGACTTTGGCATTGTTTTAAATTTCTTTAAAAGAAATTTATCTAACCTTTGACCTGCATCATTCTTCTCTACTGTTAATTCTCTCATAGCTACTTTTCAATACACATAAAGGCGCACATTGTTCCTCTGTGACCATTTGTTGCACGGTGACTCCACAGTAAATCGGAATTACACTTTGTGCAAAGGTCGCTTAGGACAATATTTTCTTTCTTTACTCCTGCTTTCATTACAATTTGCCTGTTGGTTTCAAGCAAATCTATCATATATTTTCCATCTTCTTTGGGGAATATGAATTTGCTGTTGTCGAGGTCTTTTAAGTTATAGAAATTTTCTGCACAGTCCTTATCTACCTCATAACAGCATTTTGAAATTGCCGGACCTATTGCCACAACAACATTACTTGGATTTGTGCCATATAGTGCAGTCATTTTTTTAATTACCTCTTCCCCGATTTTGCCAACTGTTCCCCGCCAGCCTGCATGGGCAAGTCCTATTGCTTTGCCTACTGTATCTACAAAGAAAAGTGGAGTACAGTCGGCATAGTGAGTAACAAGGGTTACATTAGGCTCATTTGTAATGAGGGCATCAACGGACATTATATCCTTTTCTCGCCATATGCCAATGCCACACTCATTTTTTGTTACAGGTCTTACATATGTGTGGTGGTCCTGACTGGAGGTTACAAGTGAATTGTAATCAAAACCCACTGCATCGGAAAATATCTTATAATTTTCTAATACATTTTCAGGATTATCACCACGGGAAAAGGCAAAGTTCATTGATGTCCACTCACCCTTTGACACTCCACCATGCTTTGTTGAGAAAGCATGACGGATGAAGTCTATGTCAGAAAGTCTGTTATATGTCA
>JAXESA010000094.1:0-2410 GCA_034116205.1 Ruminococcus sp.
TGCAAAAACAAAATTGTTGTGCTACTATGATTTAGCAATTTGTGCCGGTGTGATGGAATTGGCAGACGTAGTGGACTCAAAATCCACCGGTAGCGATACCGTGCCGGTTCGAGTCCGGCCACCGGCACCAAACAAGAATAAAACGAACCCGAGAAAAAATCTTGAGTTCGTTTTGTTTTTTACAAGAGATTATTTCGGACTTAAAATCAAACTATAAATACATTACAACCTTTAACCGAGTGTTCTAAACGCTCGGTTTTTCTATACCGTTTTGCCGTCCGATTTATCGCCTTTCGTTTACGTTTGTAGCACAGTGAAAAGCGCAAGTCAACGGCAAAAATTTTTACCGAAAACTTTGAAATTGTCGATTATAACGTAATATTTTTTGCTGTTCGTTGACTTCCGTCTAACCAACTATAAGGTAAAAAACTTCTATCTTTTCCCGGTGCTACTTCCGTTTTTGCCGAAAGGCGAAGTGAATCGGAGGTAAAATACAATGAAAGAAGTAAACAAAGGAATTTTGGATAACGATATGGTTATCACGGCAGAAAACATACAGAAAATAGGCGAAGTTATCGCTTTAACCTGTATTAAAACAGTAATTATCCGTTCGGGCAAAGATTTACATTATCTATACAAAGGGCTATTGCGAGATATGAACCGCTCAAAAGAAGATAATTCGCCATTCTCAAATGCATACGATATTGCGCAAGAGGCAATGTTGTTTCTTTGCCAACATATAAGCGAGAAACTCGGTGACGACTACACTACTAAATATGGAAAGGTTGTTACAATTAAAAGTGCCTGTTATCGTTGCGCCGATAATTATTTGCAAAAGCAATATACTCGCCATATAGCAAACACAATAAGCCTTGACGAGCGAATTACGGCAGAATCCGAAACAATTCTCGACGACGAGCAAAGGAACGATTATACCGCTTTTGACAGGCTTATATCTAAAATGAAATTGACTGCCGTTGAATCCGAAACGCTTTCTATTCTGATGGCAGGATTTACAATGATACAAATCGGAAAAATACTCAACGTCAATCGCTCGACAATCTGGCGCAGACAAAACGGCATTCGCAAAAAATACTTGCAAGTAACAAACGCCCTTTAACAAAAAAACAAGACGGATAAATAGCAAAATCTATCCGTCTATTTTTATGCAGTTTTACTTCTTATTTTTTACCGCTAAACTCGCAAGGTTTTTGCGACGTTGGCAATTAGGCGTGCGCTTGGCTTGATACAAGTAGAAAACAATAGCCCGACTTTTTCGGTCGGGCTATTGCTTTAACTTATTTTTAGCAAAAGCATCTTTATACTTTGTTACTAACTGAATTTTCAATATGAGCAATCAGTGATTCGCTAAAATTATAGTTTTTATAAAAGAAACTATCAGTAAACATCTGACCATTTAGATCGTTCATAAAGTATGTATAATCGGGTATATTTTCAAACCCTCGGACATATAAATCCTTTTGTGTTATAGACATTAAGAATCTTGCAGTTTTAGTTAAAAATAAGCTTTTTATCAATGCTAATTCGTAGTCATTATCATGTTCTGGAAATACAAACAAAACATCGCCGCTAGCAATAACATTCTTATCGACTATCTCTGGTTTATTATTAATAATATTACCCTTTCCTGATGTAATTGCGTGTCCCTTTTTGTCTATCATTACTTTTCTTGATTTCAAAACTTTTTCAGGAATATTGTTCAATTGACTTTTTTCAATATAAAACCATCCAAATCTAGCCCCTTTTCCAAATCCATTGTTAGCCCATACTTTAATTGGTTCTGACAGTCCATTTGGAGAATTCTGCAACTTGCCCATGTGTTCAAGCTTTTTATAACCGTATTCTCCACCTCCAAGACTTCCTATGTTACCATATACTCTATTCATCATTGTCTTACCCCCAAACATGGTAGGGGTGAGCTTGGAGAAAATTTCCTCTTCAAAAATATCAGTTAAGAATTTGGTAGAATCATCATAAATTCCCATATACTTAGAGTTGTTATAATATTTGATTTTTCCATGGTAGTTTTTATCAAACAGTGTTATTGTTACACCCCCATCTATGGCAACAGTTGGAAAAACCTTTGTAGCATCGGGATAGTAATCGAAAAACATAAGGCCAGATGTGACGATTTGATCGTGAATAGGTTTCATTTGTTTTTTTGGAACTACCCATCTACCAGGGTGAATAAACGTTACTAGGTTAGATAATTTTACACCACAAAATACAAAGTTCTGCCAAATATCAACATTCTTTGTACCGCCTTTTCCTTCTTGATATGGTGGGTTGCCGACAACAGCGTCAAATTTCATTCTATCGCCTCCGATATTCCAAGTGTCGGGATTCGTCAGTTTTTTGGAAAGACGATCCAAGTCTTTCATGCGTTCTT
>JAXESA010000095.1:0-29184 GCA_034116205.1 Ruminococcus sp.
ACCCTCAATTACACTGAAATAAACTGTGCAATAGCTCAGGTCGTTTGTTACCTCAACACGGATAATGGAAATAAAGCAGTCTGCAACACGGGGGTCTTTAACCATTTTAAAAATGGCAGTAAGCTCCCTCTTGATATCTTCTGTTGTTCTGTCAATTCTGTGTCCTGACATAATAACTTCCTCTATAATTAAACAAGCTGTGAGTTAAGGAAAAACCAAAATTTCAGTATTTCCTTAACTCATACTAATATTAGTCTTCTCTGTACTCCTGAATTTCATACACTTCAAAAATATCTCCCTCACGAAGGTCGTTAAATCTTTCAAGGCAGATACCGCACTCATAGTTTTCGTGTACTTCCTTAACTGCGTCCTTAAATCTCTGGAGAGATGCAATGTTATCATCGGCAATAACAACACCGTCACGAATTACACGAACCTGTGCATTTCTCTTGACAACACCATTCTTAACATAAGAACCTGCAACCACACCAACACTCTTAATGCGGATGATGTTACGGATTTCGGCATTACCGATTACAACTTCTCTTGTCTTAGGAGCAAGCATACCCTTCATAGCAGCTTCAATCTCTTCAATACAGTTGTAAATAATGCTGTAAAGACGAATGTCAACAGATTCCCTTTCTGCATTTGCAAGGGCTGTTGCATCGGGACGAACATTAAAGCCTACAATGATAGCGTTACTTGCATTTGCAAGCATAACATCACTTTCGTTGATAGCACCAACACCGCCGTGGATAACATTTACCCTTACCTCGTCATTAGTCAGCTTTTCAAGTGACTGACGAACAGCCTCAACAGAACCCTGAACATCAGCCTTAACAATAATCTGAAGCTCCTGCATTTCGCCCTGCTTCATCTGGTCAAACAGATTGTCAAGAGTAACCTTTGTTCTGGAGTTAAACAGCTCTTCCTTCTGCTTTGTCTTTCTCTGCTCAACAAGCTCTCTTGCAAGTCTTTCGTTGGTAACTGCGTTAAAAATATCTCCGCCCTGGGGAACTTCTGCAAGACCTGTGATTTCAACAGGAACAGACGGGCCTGCCTCTTTAACAGACATACCCTTGTCGTTTGTCATTGCACGAACTCTACCCACAGCTGTACCGGCAACAACAATGTCACCCTTGCGTAGTGTACCGTTCTGAACAAGAACAGTTGCCACAGGACCTCTGCCCTTGTCAAGACGAGCCTCAATTACGCAACCCTTTGCCTGACGGTCAGGGTTAGCCTTCAGCTCTTTCATATCTGCAATCAAAAGCACCATTTCAAGAAGTTCTGTAATACCCTCCTTAGTCTTGGCAGAAACAGGGATACAAGGTGTATCTCCACCCCATTCCTCAGGAACAAGCTCATATTCTGTAAGCTGTTGCTTAACAGCCTCAGGGTTAGCACCCGGTTTATCCATCTTGTTAATCGCAACAACTACGGAAACTCCGGCAGCCTTTGCGTGGTTGATAGCCTCAATAGTCTGTGGCATAATACCGTCGTCTGCGGCAACAACAAGGATAGCAATATCAGTTGCCTGCGCACCACGGGCACGCATTGTTGTAAATGCTTCGTGACCGGGTGTATCAAGGAATGTGATGTCCTTACCATTAACCTGTACTCTGTAAGCACCGATGTGCTGTGTAATACCGCCGGCTTCGGATGCTGTTACATTTGCGTGACGGATAACATCAAGGATAGAAGTTTTACCATGGTCAACGTGACCCATAACAACTACAACAGGGGCTCTGCTAACCAAGTTCTCATCATTATCTTCTGTGTCGTCAATAATCTGTTCTTCAATGGTAACAACAACTTCCTTTTCAACCTTTGCGTGGAATTCCATTGCAATTAGGGAGGCTGTGTCAAAGTCGATAGTGTCAGTAGCTGTAACCATAGTACCCATCATAAATGCCTTTTTAACAACCTCGGCAACAGTAGCCTTTAGTCTGGATGCAAGCTCCTGAACAACGATTTCATCAGGGATTTGCACGGTGATAGGCTTTGCCTTTCTCTCTGCTGCAATCCTCTTAAGACGCTCCTGCTCTGTTTCCCTTCTGCCCTGACGTTTCTTTCTCTGCTGTGAACGCTGATTAATCTTCTGCTTTTTTACCTGACTTCTGTTTCTGTCGCTTCTGTTCATACCGGAGTCAGCCATATTGTCATACTTTTCGTTGTACTTATCAACATTAACAACAACAGCAGATGTATCTATAACACGGCTCTCCTTCTTCTTTGGAGCCTCCTGCTTTTTTTCAGGTGCAGGAGCCTTGCCCTGCTTCTGAGCCTGCTGAGCCTTCTGCTTTTTAAGCTGTTCTTTTCTCTTTTTCTTTTCCTCTTCTTTTTTAGCCTCTGCTGCTTCTATGCCGGCATTCCTCTTGGCAAAGTAGCTGTCAAGGTTATCAAGCTTTGCCTCCTGTGTAAAGAAATCAAATACCACATCAAGCTGACCTTCGTCAAGTGCCGTAGTTGTCTTTGCCTGAACACCGCAATACTTGTCAAGCACCTCTACTACCTTTTTACTGTTAACGCCCAAATCCTTGGCAACCTCGTTAACCTTATATTTAATCATCATAGTGTCATTCCTCCTGTTCTTGTTCTTTCAGGATAAGCTCCTGAATTTTATCAGAAAAACCTTTGTCCGTTATGCTTACAACTGCACAATACTTTCCAAGGGCAAAACCAAGCTCTTCTTTTGTCCTTGCAATCACTTCTGTCTTGATATTGCTATCATTGCAAGCGCTTACAATGCTTTTTTTGCTGTTTTTGGAAAAGTCCTTTGCCATTAGCACAAGGTGAGATTTTCCTTTAAGCACAGAATCTATTACAGGGTCTGCACCAATTACAATTTTTCCTGCTCGTCTGCATAATCCCAAAAGGGAAAGAAGTCTGTCATTCATCCTCAAGCTCCCTTTCCATCTGGTCATACACCTCAGAAGGAATCTCTGTTTCAAGAGAACGCTCTATCCTTTTTGCCTTTCGGGCTTTTTTTAGACATTCCTTTTTCTTGCAAACATATGCCCCCCTGCCCGGCTTTTTTGATGTAAGGTCAAGGGACACACTGCCCTTTTCCACAACATTTCCGTTCTCGTCCTTTTTGTCCGGTGCCTTTACCACCCTGACAAGCTCCTTTTTTGGGAACATATTCATACATCCCGAGCATTTTCTCATAGGAACTTTTTTTGTTTTCACAGTATTCCTCCCTTCATTGTATTAAAATTAATTTATCCTTATACTTGCAAGTGATTTTATGGATTATTCTTCGTCCTGTTCGTCTTCTCCGTAGAAACCACTTTCAGGTCTTATGTCAATCTTCCAGCCTGTAAGCTTTGCGGCAAGCCTTGCGTTTTGTCCCTTGTTACCGATGGCAAGTGAAAGCTGATTGTCGGGAACAGTAACCTTGCAGGACTTTCCTTCCTCGTCCTCAACTGTAACCTTTACAACAGTTGCAGGAGAAAGAGCCTCTGCAACAAACTTTGTTGGGTCCTCTGACCACTCAACAATATCAATCTTTTCTCCCCCAAGTTCTTCAACAATGGTGTTTACCCTTGCACCCTTTGTACCGATACAAGCACCAACAGGGTCAACCGTTGTATCCTTGCTGTAAACAGCCATCTTTGTTCTTGAGCCGGCTTCTCTTGAAACTGACTTGATCTCAACAACACCATCAAAGATTTCCGGAACCTCTGTTTCAAACAATCTCTTAACAAAGTCAGGGTGTGTTCTTGAAATAATAGCTCTTGGGCCTCTGTCGCCGTTTTTAACATCAACAATGTAAACCTTAACATGGTCGCCCTCTTTAAGTACCTCTTCGCCAACCTGCTCGGACTTTGGCAAAATAGTTTCTGCCTTGCCGATTTTGATTGTTGCCGCACCGGAAACAGGGTCGATTCTCTCAACAGTTGCTGTTACAAGCTCCTGCTGTCTTGACTGGAATTCTGCAAGCATCTGTCCCTTTTCTCCGTCACGGATTCCCTGGCGGATTACAGAACGTGCAGTCTGCACAGCAATTCTGCCCAAGTTCTTAGGGTCAAGGGCAATGCCTACAAATTCGCCAATCTGTGTGTCCTTGTTAATCTTTTGTGCGTCCTCAAGGCTTATTTCGTAGTCAGGGTCAAAGACCTCCTCAACAACCTCTTTGTTAATCTTAACATCAAAGGTGTTCTCGTCGGGGTTAATGTCAATGTCAACATTTTCGTTCCCCCCAAAGTTGTTCTTGCAAGCAATTAAGATCGCCTTTGAAATTTGGGCAACCATTGCTTCCATTGAAATTCCTTTTTCTGCTTCCAAAAGCCTCAACGCTTCAAAAATTTCTTTATTATCCATTCCAAAATCAAATCCTTTCTTTAAAAATCAAAATCGTCTAACTTAATATACACAGCGTCCTTTTTGTTAATGGTTACTTCATTTTCTCCGCTGTGGTCAGTAATCGTTGCTGTGTGCTTATCGGCGGACTTTAAAACACCTTTAAATTCCTTACCGATGCCCTCTATGGGACGAATCATCTTAACCATTACATCAGTACCGATAAACTCTTGAAAATGCTCCTCACGAACCAGCTCCCTTTCCACACCGGGGGAGCTTACCTCAAGGATATACTGCTCCTTGCATGGCTCTTTTTCGTCCAAAGGCTGGTCAAGGGCTCTTGACATATTTTCACAGTCGATTATGCCAACTCCGCCCTCTTTGTCAATGATGACTCTAAGGTACCACTGTGCTCCCTCTTTGAGATAACGAACATCCCAAAGGCTAAGTCCCAGCTCTTCGGCGATAGGCTTTGCTATTTCCCAAACCGCACTTACCGTTGAGCCTCCTTTTTTGTTAGCCATAATATCACTCCTTTACAATAACAAAGGAGCGGTCGTATGACCACTCCTCTACCATAGGATATTAACTTATATTATAATAGCACACCATACTATAAAAATCAAGCATTTTTCCTATATTTTCAGCATTTACAAGATATGCTACTTCTTTTCCTTTGGTTTTCCAAAAAGACCTGCCAGAAATCCAAAGAATATTGCGGCGGCTATTCCGGCACTGCAAGAGGTAAGACCACCTGTAAAAATCCCCAGCCAACCGTCCTTTGCTATTGCTGTTTTGATTCCCTTGTACAGATTATAACCAAAGCCTGACAACGGAACGGTAGCGCCTGCCCCTGCAAATTCAACAAAAGGCTCGTAAACTCCCACAGCACCCAGAATAACTCCTATAACCACAAGTGAAGTGAGTATCCTTGCCGGAGTCAGCTTTGTTTTATCAATAAATATCTGACCTACAACACATATCAGACCACCCACCACAAATGCCTTGAGATAATCCATACCATCCCTCTTTTCGTTGATGATATTAATATTCCCACAGCAAGGTGATTTATACCCAAAAGCAAAGGACGGAAGACCAAAGTTCCGCCCCTTAGTGAATTTTAAATTTTCTCAAAGTAAAAACGGTATGTATCAGAACAAATCCTCTTCCGCCGCTTCTGAAGTTTCTTCCCTTGTTTCTTCCTGCGTTGTGGCTACAGAAGTATCTTCCTTTTCTTCCTTTTCCACCTGAACACCAGGAATATCTTGGGGTTCTTCGGTCTTTTCATACTTGCTCTCGTTTGAGCAGGCAACTGTTATATCCTCAAAATCCTCTTGGGATATTTCTTCGTTAACCTCCTCTTTTTCTTTTCCGTTCATAATCTCCATATAACGAATATGAGCCTTTTCCATACGACTACTGCTCTTTTCTACAATCTGACAGAAAAACTTATTTTCCTCTTTCTCTTCATCTGTCATCTTCTCATAATAAATCTTGCCCAATGCCTGATATGCCTTAGCAATAGTGTCATTTTCTCTTTTCATAACACCTTTTAGACGGTTAAGCTGGGCACTCTTTCGGTTTTTATCGGCAACACAATGTGCGGCGTCCGTAATTTTTTCCTTTGCAAAGCTGATGCCATCCATAATATTATCAAAAACTGTCATAATTAACCTCCCTCTATTCCTAATAATTACTACAAATATATTATTGCAGATTTACAGTGTAAAATCAATAAATTTTCAAAAATTACTTGCCAATAAAATTCATTTAATATATTATTGTAGCAAAAGGAGATGGCAATATGCAGAAAACTGTTATAAAAGAAATCATCTGCCCAAAATGCAACGAAATAACTGAGGGTAAGCTATACACCAGCATCAATGCCACAAACAACCCTCACCTTAGGAACGAGGTTCTGGAGGAAAATCTTTTTCATTGGAGATGCCACAGTTGTGGCCACGAGGCAAGGCTGACATACCCACTTTTGTACAACGATATGAAAAAGCGGTTTATGATTTACCTAATACCCGAAATTGACCGTTTTCAGCTTGCCGATAACGAGCTTGAAGAGGAGTTTAAGAACCTTAGGGGCATACGCAAGCGCCTTGCTCCCGACTTTAACACCTTTAAGGAAAAGCTGTTTATCTTTGAAAACGGACTTGATGATATGGCTGTTGAAATGACCAAGCTTGCCATTAGCGAAAGTGTTGCAAGAAAGCTAAAGCTAAGGGAGGTTACAGAGGGTTACCTATCTATGTACGACAGAGAAAGCAACACAATGGGCTTTACTTTCTTAATTGGTCTTGAAAAAGAACCATATATTCAGTCGGTGCGACTTGAAATCTACAGCAAAAGCCTTGCTATTGTTGACGAAATAGCCGACAAAGACAAAAAGCTCAACGGATTTTTAACTATTGACAGAGAATGGGCGACAAATATCCTCTATCGCTACAAGAGAAGCAAGCAAAGAGCAAGAATCAAAAGGGAAGAAAGCTTTAAGGCTGAGGACAACAAAATCGAAAGCAAAGAATAATTAATAACTATACAAAAAAGGCAGTTCAAAACGAACTGCCTTTTGTCTTTGGTGATTGGTTTAATCCTTAAACAAATCCTTGATTTTATCCATAAAGGACTTTCTCTTTTGATAATGCTTGTCGGATGTAATGTCTTTTAGCTGTTTAATAAGCTCTTTTTGTTTGTTGTTAAGGTTTCTTGGAACTTCAACGGTAACCTTTACATATTGGTCACCTCTGCCTCTACCGTTAAGGTGAGGTATTCCCTTTCCTTTCAGCTTGAATATGTCGTTTGGCTGTGTGCCCTCGTGGATAGCGTACTTAACCTTTCCGTCAAGGGTAGGCACAGTAACCTCGTCACCCAGTGTTGCCTGTGCAAAGGTGATTGGCATTTCACACCAAACATCATCCCCTCGTCTTTCAAACACAGGGTGAGGACGAACATTTACATACACATGCAAATCTCCGGCAGGACCTCCGTTGATACCGCTGTTTCCGTGGCCGGATACATTTAATATCTGCTCATCCATAATACCTGCAGGAATGGTAACATCAACTGTTTTGCTCTTTCTGATTCTTCCCTTGCCATCACAATGTCTGCAAGGCTTTTCAACTATTTTACCCTGTCCGTGACAAGCATCACAGGCTTTCTGAGTCTGAACAACGCCAAAAGGAGTTCTTTGGTTTATTGTCACTCTACCTGTACCGCCACAGGATGTACAGGTCTTTGGTGTAGTACCCTTTTCTGCTCCTGTTCCGTTACATTCGGGGCAGGTGGAAATTACCTTGTACTGTACACTTTTCTTTGCTCCCTTTGCAGCCTCTTCAAAGGTAACAAAAACATTGGCCTCAACATCTGTTCCTCGCCTTGGGGCATTTGGATTGGCTCTTCTGTTACCGCCAAATCCGCCAAAACCACCGAATACAGAGTTGAAAATATCACCAAGGTCAATATCCTGACCGAATGGACTTCCCCCCGGACCGCCTGCGCCAAAGTTGGGGTCAACACCGGCATGGCCAAACTGGTCGTACCTTGCTTTTTTCTCGGGGTCGGAAAGGACCTCGTAAGCCTCATTTATCTCTTTAAATTTTGCCTCTGCTTCTTTATCACCGGGATGTAAGTCGGGATGATATTTTTTAGCATTTTGTCTGAATGCCTTTTTTATATCTGCCTCTGAGGCACCTTTGTTTAGCCCCAGAACTTCATAGTAATCTATTTTTTCTGCCATTATAGTCACCTCATTTTGAGAGTACATATTTCTGCAGTTAATTATGTTTCCGCAGTTGATTATCTTTCCGCAGTTAATTATAACCGTACAAATCTATACTTTCAAGTACTAATTTAAAACACATACTAAACACACATCAAAGGGCGGTAGAATACTACCGCCCAATGACTTGGGGAATACTGATTTATTCAGTGTTTCCTTAGGGGTTTTTATGAAGGGTTTTTTTAAGAAATTCTTTTAATCTGATTAATCTACATCCTTGAAATCGGCGTCATAAACATTTCCGTCATTTCCGCCCTGATTTGGAGCACCGCCCATATCAGGTGCAGGGCCCGGCTGTGGCTGACCCTGTGGAGCAGCCTGCTGATACAGCTTTTGAGAAACTGACATAAGGGTCTTTTCCAAGTCCTCCTTAGCAGCCTTAATAAGGTCTGCATCATTCTTCTGGCAAGCGTCCTTTACAGCCTGTGCCTTTGTATTAAGGGCTGTCTTATCCTCTTCCGGGAGCTTGTCGCCGTTTTCGTTTACAAGCTTTTCTGCCTGATAAGCCATATTTTCAGCTTCGTTCTTAGCGTCAACAGCTTCTCTTCTCTTCTTATCCTCAGCGGCGAACTGCTCAGCCTCTTTAACAGCCTTATCAATATCGTCCTTGCTCATAGAAGTTGAGTTGCTGATTGTAATCTTCTGCTCTGCACCTGTACCCAACTCCTTTGCAGATACATTAACGATACCGTTTGCGTCAATATCAAAGGTAACCTCAATCTGTGGAACACCACGCATTGCAGGTGCAATACCTGTGAGGGCAAACAGACCAAGCTGTTTGTTGTCCCTTGCAAATTCTCTTTCACCCTGAAGAACATTAATTTCAACCTGTGTCTGATTGTCAGCGGCTGTGGAGAAAATCTGGCTCTTCTTTGTTGGGATTGTTGTGTTTCTGTCGATAATCTTTGTCATTACACCGCCCATTGTTTCAACACCAAGTGAAAGTGGTGTAACATCAAGGAGGAGAAGTCCGTCAACCTCGCCGCCCAGAACACCTGCCTGAATAGCAGCACCGATAGCAACACATTCGTCAGGGTTGATGCCCTTGAATGGGTCTTTGCCAATGAGGTTCTTAACAGCTGTCTGAACAGCAGGGATTCTTGAAGAACCGCCAACCATAAGAACCTTGTCAATTTCGCCGATTGAAAGACCGGAGTCGTTGAGAGCCTGCTTAACAGGACCCATTGTAGATTCAACAAGATCAGATGTAAGCTCGTCAAATTTTGCTCTTGTAAGTGTTAAGTCAAGGTGCTTAGGACCTGTTGCATTTGCTGTGATAAATGGAAGGTTGATAGCTGCCTGTGTAACACCGGAAAGCTCAATCTTAGCCTTTTCTGCTGCTTCCTTTAATCTCTGCATAGCCATCTTGTCGGATGTAAGGTCAACGCCCTCTGCTGTCTTGAATTCCTGTACCATCCAGTTGATAATTCTCTGGTCAAAGTCGTCACCGCCAAGACGGTTGTTACCTGCTGTGGCAAGAACCTCCTGAACGCCGTCGCCCATTTCGATAATACTTACATCAAATGTACCGCCGCCAAGGTCATAAACCATAACCTTCTGGTCATTTTCCTTGTCAACACCGTAAGAAAGTGCAGCGGCTGTTGGCTCGTTGATAATTCTCTTTACATCAAGGCCGGCAATTTTACCTGCGTCTTTAGTTGCCTGACGCTGTGCGTCTGTAAAGTAAGCAGGAACTGTGATAACAGCCTGTGTTACCTTTTCGCCAAGATAAGCCTCTGCATCTGCCTTCAGCTTTTGAAGAATCATTGCAGAAACCTCCTGTGGAGTGTAAGCCTTGCCGTCGATTGTTACCTTGTAGGAAGTACCCATTTCTCTCTTAATAGAAGAAATTGTCTTATCAGGGTTTGTGATAGCCTGACGCTTTGCAACCTGACCAACCATTCTCTCTCCGTCCTTGCCAAATGCAACTACGGATGGGGTTGTTCTTGAACCCTCTGCGTTAGCGATAACTACCGGCTCGCCACCCTCGATTACTGCTACACATGAATTTGTTGTACCTAAATCAATACCTATTGTCTTTGCCATAATAAAAACCTCCAAATATTTCTAAAACTATTTTTAATTTTTTTCTTTTATTAATTATATATTTATATCAATCTGTGTTAATCACAGTTTGCAACCTGAACCATTGCGTGACGGATAATCTTGTCACCGATTTTAAATCCCTTTTGATAGATTGCAGAAAGTTGATTTTCGCCCAACTCCTCGCTGTCTATCTTTGAAATTGCATTGTGAAGATTTGGGTCGAACTCGTCGCCGATTTCTCCAAAGGATTCAACCTTTAACTTTTCCATAGAAGTCTTAAACTGGTTTTGAATCATCTCAAGACCTTTTGTGAACTCTTCCGGGGCATCCTTTGCATTCTGCATAGCCATCTGAAGTGCGTCTGCCATTGGAAGTAGCTGTTCAACTGCCTTTGCTGTTGCATCGTCATAGATGCCAAGCTTTTCATTCTGTGTTCTCTTGCGATAGTTGTCGTACTCTGCGGCAAGTCGCATATAGCTTTCTTTCTGCTTTTTCAGTTCTTCTTCAAGCTTTTCTTCCTTTGAAGGCTCCTTAGCCTCCTCTTTCTCTTCAGCCTTAGCAGATTCAGCAGTTTCGGCAGATTTTACTTCTTCCTCTTCTGACTTTTCCTCTGCATTTTTCTTCTTTGTATTTTCCTTTGCATTTTCCTTAGCCATTTATTTCATCTCCTAACCTGCCTCAAGCAGTTCATTAATTAATTCTCCGGATTTTTCTGCCACATATTCTGTTATGGCAACAATGTCCTTGTAGTTCATTCTCTGCGGTCCGATAACCGCCACAGCACCTGCAAAAGCGCCGCCAAGGGTATATCGGGAAACAACTATCCCCGCCTGGGCAAGCTGATACTTTCCGCTTTCACCACCAAGATAAACCTTTGTGCCCTTTACCGAGGTAAGAAGGGAAGACACATCGTTCTGATCACTTAAAAATTTAAGTATATCCCTTGCCGCCATTACATCAAGGTCGTTAACAAACAAAAGCTTTGTCATTCCGTTTTCAAAAAAGGAAACCTGTGCAGCCTCCTTTGCTGCATCTCTTATTGCCAAAAGTACATTTGGCATAAAAAGTGAAAGTTCCCCAAAACCAATTGCTGTTGTCTGAATGAACGCCTGAGTTATGTCATTGAGGGGCAAACCCTCAAACCTTTCATTTAATGCTCTGTCAAACACCCTGAGCATATCAGGAGTTATAACAAACTCGGTGCGGAAGAGCTGGCTTTTTACCATACCTGTTGAGGTAATCAGCACAACCATACCTGTATGTCTGCCTGTTTGTACAAACCTTAGCTTGTGGACTCTGGAGTCCTGTGCAGGAGGTGTTGTGGCAACCGCCGGCAGATTAGTAATCTCTGTAAGCAACGAGGATGCCGCCTTAAGCACTCCTTCAGGAGAATCTGCACTTCGTGTTAAATATCGGTCAGCATACTGTCTGAGCCTTTCATTAACAGGAGTTT
This sequence comes from Ruminococcus sp., assembly GCA_034116205.1. Taxonomy (GTDB): domain Bacteria; phylum Bacillota; class Clostridia; order Oscillospirales; family Acutalibacteraceae; genus Ruminococcoides. Next base: position 11,592 of record JAXESA010000095.1, read on the forward strand.
TCTCCATCAGGTTATCTATATAGAAACGATAACCTCTTTCTGACGGAATTCTTCCTGCGGAAGTGTGGGGCTGAATTAGATATCCCTCATTTTCAAGGTTTGCCATTTCGTTCCGTATTGTGGCGGACGAAACGCTGAAATCAAGGAAAGACTGGAGGGTTTTTGAGCCTACCGCCTCGCCGTCGGAAATGTAGCTTTCAACTACACAGGCAAGAATTTTCTTTTTTCTTTCCGAAAGACTCATCACAAACCTCCTTTATTTTCTTGGTTTAGCACTCGTTATCTTTGAGTGCTAACCACTATTAATACTTTAGCACCACGAGTGCTAAAAGTCAATACTTTTATGAAATTTATCTCAAAATAATTATTTTTCTTTGACTTGACCTCTCTTTATCTATATAATAGTATTACCAATCACAAAAAGTTCAGGGTGATATTATGACTCAGTATTTACAAATTATTTATACGGTTATGTGGTTTGTTATTGCAATAGGCATTTTTTATGTAGGCAGGAAAAATAATTTGGGCATAACCACTACAGTAACCTCTGCTATGTTCTTATTTATGGGAATATGGTGGCTTATTGACGTTCTTGTACCCGGTGTAGATTTTATGGCAGGCGTGTTAGCCTGGGTATTCCGCACTATAATTGCACTTTTTGTTGTTGCCATTGCCCTGTGCTACATACAGTACAGAAAAAGCCAAAAATAAGGTTTATTATTGACATTTCAAGACAAAACACTACCATATATAGTGTTTTTCAAAATAGTTTGAATTTTTTTCAAAAAACACTTGCTTTTTTGTAATAAAAATGTTATTATTACCCTTGCGTTATGATTTAATTAAATTTTCGGAGGTGAGACAATGCCAAACATTAAATCAGCTAAAAAGCGTGTTAAGGTTATCGCTACAAAGACAGAACAGAATAAGATGATTAAATCTAACCTCAAGACTACAGTTAAGAAAGCTTATGCAGCAATCGAAAACAACGATGCTAATAAGGCTGAGGCAGTTAGTCTTGCTACAAAGAAGATTGATCAGGCTGCAGCAAAGAAGATTATGCACAAGAACACAGCTGCCAGAATGAAGTCATCTTTGGCTAAAAAGGCAAACGCTTAATTAGTTTTTGAAGACTAAAGCAGAGTTTTTTACTCTGCTTTTTTTCTTTTGTATTTTTCACTCATTTATTGACTATTCTAAATAATAGTGATAGAATATAGTAAACAAAACCTTTCGGGAGGTAATTGATATGAAAAAAATATGCGGAATGAGTGCCAGTGTATTTATAGCTTTGGTTTCTTCCATTGTTGCTCTCCTTGCAACAGTTACAACCCTCTTTGTTATAAAAGAAAAGAAAAAGAAGGACGACGCTGAATTAGAGCGCTATTTGGAAGATTCAATCCAGTAATAACACCAACTAAGGACTGCAAAAGCAGTCCTTTTTATTTTATGATTTTCAAAAGGAAGTTTACCATATTAATATAGGAAAACACTTACACAAACGCACAAAATCCCCCAACAGCGTTGGGGGATTTTGCTATGGAAGTTTTCAGAGAAAACTAAGATATCTAAGATTAAGCCTTGCCTACTGAACCGAACAGCTCCATCTTTTCCTTAACAGTAGCTTTGATAGCCTCTGCACCGGGAGCTAAAAGCTTTCTTGGGTCAAAGCCCTTGCCCTGAAGGTCCTTACCCTCTTCAATATATTTTCTTGTTGCCTCAGCAAAAGAGAGCTGACACTCTGTGTTAACATTAATCTTTGAAACACCGAGGGAAATAGCCTTTTTAATCATATCTGCCGGGATACCTGTACCGCCGTGAAGAACAAGTGGCATATCACCTGTCTTCTGCTGAACAGCGTCAAGAGTTTCAAAAGAAAGACCTGCCCAGTTTTCAGGATACTTACCGTGGATATTACCGATACCTGCTGCAAGCATTGTAACGCCAAGGTCAGCAATTCTCTTACATTCATCCGGGTCAGCACATTCGCCTGCACCAACAACGCCGTCTTCCTCACCGCCGATTGAACCAACTTCAGCCTCGATAGAAAGACCTTTTTCGTTACAGATGTTTACAAGCTCTGTTGTCTTTGCAACATTTTCGTCTATTGGATAGTGAGAACCATCAAACATAACTGATGAGAAACCTGCTTCGATACAAGCCAAAGCACCCTCATATGAACCGTGGTCAAGGTGAAGTGCAACAGGAACTGTTATGTTAAGCTCCTCAAGCATACCCTTAACCATGCCGACTACTGTTTTGTAGCCACACATATACTTACCTGCACCCTCAGATACGCCAAGGATTACAGGGCTCTTTAATTCTTCAGCTGTAAGAAGAATAGACTTTGTCCACTCAAGGTTATTAATGTTGAACTGGCCAACTGCATAATGACCTGCCTTTGCTTTTGTCAGCATTTCTTTTGCATTTACTAATGGCATTTTTAATTCCTCCGTAAATTAAATTGTGACAACATATATTGTCATTCGCTATAATTATACAATAGTAATAATGCAATATAAATCATTTAAAGAAAAAAGAAGCACAATTTTAGCGAATACCTATAATGTTCCACAAAAGATATAAGTTTTAGTCCTAAATTTCTACTCCATTATCACTACATAGTGTTTGACTTATATTCTTTTGTTATGCTAAAATAATTAAGTTAAGATAAATTTTCTTGGAGATTATTATGGATAATATTACATTTACACCGCCTGCTATTTCCGACCTAAAGGATATGCTTAATAAAACCAAAGAGCAGTACGGCGATAAAATTGCTTATCAAATCAAAAATAAAGACGGTAGCTTTACATACTACACCTACAATGATGTCTTTAACATTGTAGAGGGACTTGGCACCAGCCTTGTGAATATGGGACTAAAGGGCAAAAAAATTGCCATCATTGGCGCAAACTCCTTTGAGTGGGAGATAGCTTATCTATCTATCGTTTGTGGCACAGGAATTGTTGTTCCAATCGACAAAACTCTGCCTGAAAATGAACTTAAGAGCGTAATCGAACGCTCCGGTGTAACCGCAATTTTTTATACTGAAAAGTACAGAGAAGTTTTAACTCGTATTAAGTTCAGCAGCCACAACAATCTTCGCCACCTTATATCAATGGAGCTTGAACAGCACAGTGGCGGTGTTTACTCTCAAAAGGAGCTTGCCTCCTACGGCAGACACCTTCTTGAAGCTGGATTTACCGAATTCACAGATGCAAAGGTAAACCCATACACAATGAATATAATGCTGTTCACCTCAGGCACCACAAGCCGTTCAAAGGTTGTGGCATTATCTCAGAACAACATTTGCACCAATCTTCTGGACCTTGACAAAAAGATGGATATTTCCAGCGACGATGTTTTTCTCTCCTATCTTCCTCTTAACCATGTTTTTGAATGTACCGTTGGATTCTTATTTCCAATCTACAAGGGCGCAAAAATTGTGTTTGCCGAGGGAACAAGAAAGATTGTCAAAAATCTGCACGACTACAAAGTCACTTTCTTTGCCTGTGTTCCTGCAATTTATGAAATGATTTTCAGCCATGTAAACAAGGCCCTCGAAAAGCAAAACAAGGTGGTTAAAATCAACGAACTTAAAGCCCTCCATCAGGATGCTACTATGGAGGAACGAAAAGTACTCTTTAAGGAAATTCACGATATGCTTGGTGGCAACATCCGCTACTTTATAAGCGGTGCTGCTCCACTTGACCCCACTATTGAGAGAAGATTTCGTGCTTTAGGTCTGAATATACTCCAGTTTTACGGACTTACAGAAACTGCACCGATTGTATCAATGTCAACAAGTCGTCACCACAAAATTGGCTCTGTGGGCAGGTCTGCCCCAAGTGTTGAGGCAAGAATTGCAAATCCTGACGAAAACGGTGTGGGCGAGCTCGTTGTAAGAGGTCCAAACGTTATGCTTGGCTACTACGACAACGAAGAGGCTACAGCCGAGGTACTGCAAAACGGTTGGTTCCACACCGGGGACTTGGCAAGAATTGACGAGGACGGATACATCTACATCTGCGGACGACAAAAGAGTGTTATTGTCCTTAAAAACGGTAAAAACATATTCCCTGAGGAAATGGAGAATATCGTAAACAAAATTGAGGGTGTTCAGGAATCCCTGATTTACGGTAAACCTCACGGAACAGACAAGGACGACCTTAGAATTTACGCAAAGATTGTCTATGACCAAGAAACTATAGAAAGGGTTTATCACGCAAGCACAGAACAGGACATAAAGCATGCTCTTTTCCAAGAGGTTAAAGCTGTTAACAGGACTTTTCCCGCCTACAAAGCAATCAGAGGTATTGTTGTTTCCAAGGAACCTTTAATCAAAACTGCAACAAACAAAATCAAAAGGCAAGAGGAAATGAAAACTCTATAAAGCATTTTACATAATTAAACACATAAGAAAATCCGAGCAGACTTTCGTTTGCTCGGATTTTTTAATACTTGCTTTAGCAAAAATAGATAATTAAACCTTGAAAATTGCAAAGGAACTTGCAAAAGCAGTTACAGCCTTGTCCTCAACCTGTGTTTTGCCTATTTGATAGATGGTTTCCTTAACTTCAAAGTCAAAAGGTACAGTTACATCGTCACCGGAAGGATTTACAACTACTATAAATTCTCCCCTTTGATATATAAATGGGTACTTGTCCTTTTCGGCATAAACAACCTTAAAGTCACCATCATTACCTAAATCCTTGTTGCTGTGGCGGAGTGCAATAACATCCTTTACAACCTTGTAGATAGAGTCAGGGTCGTCCTTTTGGTTTTCAACAGTTGGTGCATCTGCATTTGTATCAACAGGCAGGTAGCACTCATCAGCATCTGAAAAACCAAGGTTTTTACCGTTGTTCCACTGCATCGGTGTTCGTGAGCCTGTTCGGGAGAAACCGCCCTCCTTTGACACCAAACCACCTTGATACCTCATACCGATTTCGTCACCGTAGTAGAGGAAAGGAACTCCGGGCAAGGTGAATATTGTGGCAAAAGCAAGACGGATTGTTTCCTTGTCTGCATAGTGAGTCATACGGGGCATATCGTGGTTGTTTGTCATAAAGCTGATATATCCGTTGTTCTTTGTCTTTTCGTAATTTGAAACATACTCGTCCATAGCGGCGGTAATGTCGCCTTTTCCGTTCTTGTGGAAGAAAGCATGGTTTTCTCCGTCCTTTTCGTATCTGAACAGCCTTGAATATCCGTTTCCGTAATGGTCAAGGTAAAAGTCCATATGGAAACCACCGTCGTTAATAGCCTTTAGGGGATTGCACCACTCTGCAACCATAGCAGCCTGTGGATAATCTTTGTCCAGCATTTCACGAACACCACGCCAAATCTTAGCTGTGGCTATCTTTTCATCATCATTCTTAACAAGGGAATCAGCCATATCTACTCTAAAACCGTCAGCACCCTTGTCAAGCCAGAAACGCATAACATCCTTAATAGCGTCAGCAGTTTTTAGTGCGTCTGGGTGGTCATAAGGAAGTTGCCACTCAGGGTGAGTTACTTCATAGAAACCATAGTTAAGAGCAGGCTGACTACTAAAGTAGTTAACCATATAGTTTCCGTCTCTCTCACAGATACCGCACATCATTCTGTATTCAGGGGGGGCGTCCCACACCGACTTTGTAAAGATATATCTGTTGCTGTATTCGTTCTCCTTAGCCTTTTTGCTTTCAAGGAACCACGGGTGCTGGTCACTTGTATGTCCGGGAACAAGGTCAAGGAGAATTTTCATTTCCCTTTTATGAGCCTCATCAAAGAGCCTTACAAGGTCCTCGTTTGTTCCATACCTTGGAGCAACCTTTTTGTAATCCCTGACATCATATCCTGCATCCATAAATGGAGAATCATAAACAGGATTTAGCCAGATTGCGTTACATCCCAAATCCTTAACATAATCAAGCTTTTCAATTATTCCCTGAATGTCGCCGATACCGTCACCGTTGGTGTCATTAAAGGACTGGGGATAAATTTCATAAAAAACTGCGTCACTTAACCATTTTGGCACAATAACCACCCTTTCACTTTTAACTTAACATTATTTTCTAAAAAAATTAGTATTTTATTTACTGGTATTGTTTTTTTGTTGATAAAGACTTGCCTTCATCATATTATGGTTATAAAGGAGTGGTTTTTATGACCATAACACGGATAAACGAGAAAACCATAATGCTTGAACTATTAACTGAAGAAGTTCCACAGGTGAACGAAGAGGACCTGTTGTACCACATTTTAAGTATAGCGATTTCGGCAGAACACCTGAACACCGAAAACTGTGCCTTTCTCCTTGAAGGTGTTGAATCAAAAAAGGGATTTGTCTTTCTCATTACCATAAAAAACAGCAGAAGAAGATTTAAAATCAAGAAAAATCCTTCATCAGCTATATATAAATTTGAAAACCTTGAGGAATTGCTGTCTTGTATCTGTGCATTATACAAAGGCTCTATGACTTCACCAAGTAGCAGTACACACCTTATGCAGGACAAATACTATCTGTCATTTTCCCATACATATCTTCCAAAAAAGGCAAAGATTTTGCTGTCGGAATACGGAGAGAGATGTGACAATCCCACCGTTATGGAAAGCATTCTTTCGGAGCATGGTCACCTGTTAACACAGGGAAATTCCATCTCCCTTATTGGTGAAAGCTTTAAGAAACACTGATTAAATCATTTGCAAAGATTCTTAAGCTCTTCAATAGCCTTGGCAGAATCCTCAGCCTTAAACACAGCTGTACCGGCAACACAGATGTCAACCCCAGCCTCATATGCTTGGGTGATAGTCTGGGCATTTATACCACCGTCAACCTCGATTAGCAAATCAGGGTTGACTTTTTCTGCCTCTCTGCGGATTTCTCCAACTCTTGGTAGCATATCAGCCATAAATGCCTGTCCGCCAAATCCCGGTTCAACAGTCATTACAAGCACCATATACAAATCCTTAAGATAAGGGAAAATCTCCTTGGCTTCGGTGCATTTTTTTATTACAATGCCGGGCTTAACTCCCCTTGACTTGATTTTGTCAATGGTCTTTTGAATGTCGCTGTCACTTTCGTAGTGAAAGGTGATAATATCCGCACCTGCGTCGGCAAAGTCGTCAATGTATTTCAGCGGGTCGGAAATCATCAGATGAACATCAAAGGGTTTATCTGTATATTTTCTTACAGCCTTAATCACAGGTGCGCCAAAGGTAAGGTTCGGCACAAAATGGCCGTCCATAACATCAAGGTGCATAAAGTCGGCTCCTGCCTTGTCCATTCTTTCAATTTCCTGTCCCATTTTAGAAAAATCGCAGGATAAAAGTGATGGTGCTATTTTCATTGTCATATCCTCCTATGGTCGCTTGATTGAGGGGGCTATCATTGTTGCAAGTCCCCAGAATACAGAATATAAAAGCATCTCGATAGTACCAAGAATTTGTGTGCCGGCATACAGGGTGATTGTAGCCATAACCAAAATACCCAGTACAATTCCGATTAGCTGAATAATTACAGACAGACTGATGTTTGCCTTGAGCTGAACACATCCCGAAAGCGCCCTTGCTAGTTGAGTAAATCTTCCCCTTGTGGCAAGATAGGCACGGGATTTTTCGGTATGAACATCTGCGGTTTCCTTACATACATTTCCAAGTCCTGTGGGAAGAACCTTGACACTTCTGTAAAACACGCCGAAATCCTCGGAAATCTGCTCTGATGTAATATTGCAGTCGCTTGTGCTGATAAGCAAGCTGATACCGTTGTATTCCGCCCTTTGAAGTTCATTGGAAATCTCTATGCTTGGTCTGTATGTTGTGATAAGCATAGCGCAGAGAACTCCGGACAGGGCAACAAATGTAATTTGCTTGTGCTGTTTGCGGTACATTTCCTCGTAATTTTGCTTCGGAACATTAATGCCATACTTTTTCATAAGGTCACGGTTTCCAACAAGTACACGCTCATTGTTCACCCAACCAACCAATCCAAGCTGGTCCTCATACATTACCGACTCCACATCGGGCAAAACCATACGGCTCTCTTGCAAAGCGTCATTAAAGATGTGTGCAAGGGGGCTTTTTACTTCTTTCAGAACTGCCGCCGCCCCAAGGCAGGACTCGTCCAACTTCCGTTCATCAAAAGCCTGTATATTGTTAAGGATTACAGAACCCTCAGGATAAAGCTCACTGGCATCAACCATAATTGCAGAGGTGTCACAGAACTGCTTGACACCTTGAAAACCGCAAAGCATTGCACCTTTTCTCAAAAGTTTTTTGCAAAGTGAACGCATTGGAACATTGACAGCAAGTAAAGCACAAACAGGTATGCTCACCGCTGTAATAAGGGAAAGCACCGAAAATGCTCCCACCACATCCTTTGCAATAATGCCATAAAGCAATGCAACTACAACAGCACACACCGTTGTAAATGGTGCAATTTTTCCTGCAACCTCTTCCGACATATCGGGGGCATAGGAAAGCTGAAGATAATTTGTTAAAAAGTCTGTTTTATGCTGATAAGCGATTATAGGCTTTTCAACCACAGTACCACTCATCATCTTTGAGGCTATATTTTCATCGGTATAAATTTTTGCGGAATAACACTTCTTTTTTGAAGAGATAAATTCAAAATTTCTCTTAACCCTATCTACCATAACCAGCTTGCCAAGGGTGTTGCAAAGAAGTCCCACAAGGACAATTACTGTGTAGTAGCTATATTCTCCGCTAAAGTAATCCTTGCTTGCAAAAAGACCAACAATACCGGCAACTAATGCTCCGGCAAGAGCAACAGCCACAGCTGTGTCGGAGTTGCCCTTGAATTTTCTAAGGACAACAATACCGTTTCGGACAGCAACCCTTGAAATCAGCGCCGCCGCTACAATAACCAAAAGATTGAGAACCCCCAGAATAACAGGAGCGGCATAGTTGCTACCCAAAGAGGATGGCAACACCCTGTGGAGAATTGCAATCACAAGGCTAAATGCTGTAAGCACCCCCAACGCAAGGCTCTGAAAACGAAGTTTTCGCATATTTTCGCCTATTTCATCGGAAACGCTCTCTATGTCATCACGGCTGTCATAGTCATCAACAGTAACAACCTTTTCAGCAGTTGTTCTGTTGCCCAGCTTATCATCATCGGGATTTGCAGACAAAAATTCCATAAGGGTGTTGAAAAATCCCGGTTTAACTTTCTTTATTTTTTCTGTAACCACAGTTTCTGTGGGCTTGTATGTAGCAGATATTTCCGGATTTTTGCTCTTAAGGTATTCCTCATACTCCTGCCTTACAACAACAGAGAATTTCCCCACATTTACATTAATGGCTTCCATATTATTGTTTGGAGTGTAAACAGGCACTCTGGATGCCTGGGTAGTTCCCGGCGGAACAGGCTTTTGCTTTCCAAACAATCTTTCGTATTCAAACTGGTCAATCTCCTCTTCTTCCTCGTGCTTGGGAAGAGGAGGTAGATTTTCCTTCTTAATTAGCTCTTCAAGGCTCTCCTGCTTAAACTTTTCCTCGTCAAAATTTTCGTCGGCAAGGGCAAAATCCACCTCGGTATCCTTTGGTGTAACATCGGGAATATCTATGTCAATAGTGTCAATATCCTGTATTACTATTGGCTTTATGTCAAATTGAGGTACTTTGTCAATTATGTCCTCTGCCACCTTTGCTCCCTCGGGGATTTCGGTTCTAAATTGAACATCCTCCTCAACAGGTTCAGGTGCGCTGAAAATTTCTGTACTGTATTCGGGAAGCTCCTCTTCACGGGAAACCTTTCCGTTGTCGTCACCCTGACGCTCCATCATAACTTCGGCATTCATTGTGGTTCCTGTTTTTTCACCAACAATAAGGTTGTCCTCCTCCACATCAATAGGGGCAACCCTGTACAGCATTTCGCTGATTTTTTCACCGCCGAAGTCATCCTCAGTTGTTTTGTTATCTACAACCGTCCTGTTCTCCTCATTGTCCGGGGTTTCATCCTTTTTTCCGATTTTTTTTATTTTTTGTAGGAAGTCAGATTTGTTAAATTCCATCTTTTTACTCCTGATTATCTGTCATTTGCTATTTCGTACATCAAAATTCCCGCCGCAACAGAGGCATTTAGGGAATTAATTTTGCCCTTCATAGGCAAGGAAACAATTACATCACATTCCTTGGCTACAAGGGGACTTATTCCCTTCCCCTCATTGCCAATAACAAGGGCAACAGCACCGTCGAACTTAACCTGCTTGTAGTTTTCTCCGTCCATATCAGCACCGTAAACCCATATTCCCTGTTCCTTAAGCTTTTGTAGAGTTGCGGTAATGTTCTTTACCCTTGCAACAGGCATATATTCCAATGCGCCGGCAGAGGTTTTTTCTACAGTATAGGAAAGTCCTGCACTTCGTCTTTCCGGAATTATTACTCCGTGAGCTCCGGCACACTCTGCACTACGGATAATTGCACCAAGGTTGTTTGGGTCCTCAATCCTGTCCAGGACAATGATAAATGGACTTTCGCCCCTGTCCTTTGCCAGACATAAAATATCATCAACAGTACTGTATTCCTTGACGGCACACTGGGCGATAATCCCCTGATGGCTTACTCCCTTTGCAAGGAAATCCAGCTTTCTCTGGTCAACCTCTTTAACAGGAATATCCCTTTGCTTTGCCTTTGCAACAATGGCTACTACAGAGCCGTTCCTTTCGCCCTTTGCCACAAGGACAGATTCAATGCTCCTGCCACTTCGTATTGCCTCCATAACAGGGTTGCGGCCGGCAATTATGTCGTTTCTCTCCCTTTGGGGGTCACGATTAAAATCTTTCATAAAAAAATCCTTTTGCTGATACTTATATAATTGATATAAGTATATCACAAAAGGACTTTTATTAAAAGCATTACAGCTAAAAAATATTATTTTTTGAGGTTATCCATAACTATTTTATAAATTGTTCAGCACAGTTTCACTTTGGTCGGCATAATCCGGCAAAATACCGTAAAATCCTGTGGTTTCATCTCTAAATAGCTCTAAATGAGGTGGAAATACAGAAAAGGAAAAATATCCCACAAGGAATAGCCCCAAAAGAAACAGGGACGGTACAAAATAAGGCTTTAAATCCTTATCTCCAACAATCAGCTTGTAGGACATTATCTGGGAGAAAAGCACACCTAAAAAACCAATGATTACATCAATCCACACAACACTTTTGCCTAAAATTAAAACAAACAGGTAGTGGAACAAAATTATAAATGCTCCCATAAAGTAAAGAGAAATCACCTTGCCCACCACAAATGGCTTAAAATAAACATTTGAAACCAATAACTCTATAAGCGCCCAGATGGCATAGGCAATTAGGAAAATCTTTGTATTTTCCCACACAGATTCATTTATCGCCCCAAAGAGTATTGAAAACACACTACCGTCGGTCAAATCATAAATATAGTGGAGAAGGGTTGCAAGACCAAAGACCAAGAACACACCCACTATTTCAAGATTACGAAAATACTTAGTATTCATAATTACGACCAAAACTCCTTTCACAAACCTTATCGGACTGCCGGAAATAATTTTTTATAATAAAGTATATGAATAAAACGGTCATAAATTACTGAATCAGGAATATTATTAAAGCAGTGGCACCTCCACCTACCAAAGTGGCTGAACCAAGACGGACAAACCAATACCAAATCTTTGACCGTACCTTTATGGCTGATGGCGGTTTCATCCTCTTTAGCATTGCCCTTGCCTCTTTTTCAAGTATATGTCGCTGAGCCCCTGTGTACTCAGGGCGAATTACAAGAAGTGCCTTTTCATAATACAAATTATTTGTTTCTGTAACCTCGATAACCTGTCTGTTAACACCACGCAACATATATAAAAAACCCTCTTTCTGCCTATATTTTAGGCAAAAAAAGGGACTCTATTCAATAAATTAAAAACAAAATTGAAAATTCTTTGTAATAATTATATATAAGAATTATACTATTTGTAAAATTCCTTTTTATCATCATTTATGTGGAAAACTCTGTGGAAAGTTATGAAAACTATTTAATTCAAGTTAGGTTTCTCCTAAATTTTAAAATTTTTCTACATAAAAGTTTTCAACATTAACACTTTCCATATAGTTTTCAACATATAAATATTACAATTAGTAATATTTATACTGTCAATGCAGTTATAGAATTATCAGAAAAAAACTTTTTATTTTACATAAATCACAAAGTGAATACATTATCAGAAAAATATATTGTACAGATAGCCCCCACAAAGAGCAGAAAAACTTTTCTTGCTCTATTTTAAAGTATTATTTCTCTCATCACCTAATCCCGTAATTTTATTTGTAAATTTATTAATAGAAAGGGAAGAAAATATGGTTTTAAATTTTATTTTAAAAATACCGTTACTATATTCCAATACATCATCCGCAATCTTTTTGTCCTTTACATAAAGGGAGGAAATAACACCGTCACTATGTAACTTAAGATATACTTTACCGGTCAGGTATAGCACATTATTTTCCTTGCTTTTTTGGGTGAGGCGGGTTTGCCTGCGTAGAGAAAAATGGATAATGATAATCACTATCCACATCACTACTGCCATAAGGTAGAGGATGGTCATTATCTTTTCCTCCCCAATGATTCACCAAGCTTGACTACGGTTTCAAGGTGATTTTTTGTATTTTCAAAAAACAACTCCTCCACCCGAACTTCACCGGAATTCAATAAAAGGATAATTGTTGAACCGCCAAAGAGGAACATCCCCTTTTCTTCCCCACGAATTATCTTTCCTTTACCCTGATGATTTTTAATTTTTCCCACCATTAATGCACCAACCTCAACCTGTACAACATCTCCAAAGTTTTCCGTGTGCATAACTGTATATTCCCTGCTGTTCTGAATAAACACGGGAGATTTTTCAAGGGCTATAGGTTGAACTGTATGTAACTTACCCTTTATTTTTACATTTTCCCCTTTAACACCACTATCGATATAACTGTAACGGTGATAGTCGTCAACAGCCAATCTGAAAACAAGGCAATACCCATCACTGTATTTTTCTGCCAAGTCATTGTTATTTAGGAGCTGACTTATGGTGTAGTGACTGCCCTTAACAGGCAAAACTGTGTCTTTATCTATCTTGTATGCACTTAGTTTTCCGTCACAAGGCGAGAAAAGCACCTCCTTGTCCTGTGGCAAAGGTCGTCTGTTCTCCTTGATTTTTCTTGTGAAAAAGTCGTTAAAGGAGTGAAAATCTCTGTCCTCATACTCCTCCATATTAATTCCGTTTGCAGATATAAATTTTTTGATTCTCCTTTTTGAAAGGGAACTGCTCATATATTTTCCCACAATAGAAGAAACAAAAGGCAGAGTAATCCCCTTGAGGATTATTCTGCCAAATGGATTTTCGTACAAAAACTTTAGTGTGCTGTCCTTTTTTAAGTTGTTTAAATCAATAGTCTTTTTAGTGTCCATAGCAAATTCTGAAAATTAACAAAAGTACAAATTCAACTGCACCTATACCTACCATAATCAAAATACCTTTCATTCCGGGCTTTTTGATATGTATTTTGCTGATAAATAAAATTGCTGTCATTAACAGAGCAACAACGTAATATGGTGAGATGTCAAAGGATTTGCCCACCATATACTGAATCAGCATAATTGTTGGAAAAATAAGACAAGCTGATGTTACAGGAAGGCCTTGATAAAACTTCATCTTTTCATCAGTAGTTTTCTGGCGTTCCTCCTCCATAACATTAAAATATGCAAGGCGAATAAGAGCTGCCAAAACAAACAAACAAAATATAATGAAGAAGATTGGTATTTTAACAGCAGCTATTGGCCTTAAAAATTCCAATTTGTCGCTGAGTATAAAACCATCCAAATGATGACTCATATAGCAAGCATAACAGATTGCACATGGTAAAACACCAAAAGCGATTAAGTCAACAAGGGAGTCTATCTGTATCCCAAACCTTTTTTCCTGTTCGGTTCTGTCCTTTTTGCTCCTTGCCACCATTCCGTCAAAAGCGTCACAACAACCACAAACCATAAGACAAGCTGTGGCTATAAAGGGATGTCCGCTACCTGCAATAGCGGTAAAAATACCAGTTACCGCCGAACACAAAGATATGTAGGTAAGAACTACCGTATAATTATAAAAGCCTAACATATTAACCCACTTTTCCTTTCTTCATTTTGTACATAAGCCGTGCATGGTGTGCAAGAGTCAAGCCACCACACAAAATGATACACACATAGAAAGATATACCCCTACTGATTATTTCTCCGTTTACAGGATTATCGAAGATATTTTTAAAACCGTCCAGGAACAGATAGTCCGCAATTCCAACAGCACCCGGTATTGGAATACTGTTACTTCCCACAAGTACATAACCCTGCATTACCATCAAATCAGTAAAGGAGTAACCCCGTTGTCCGCTTCCCATATACACACAGTATGTAACGCCTAAAATAGAAATTCTCTGGAGAAGATTAAACAAAAATGCAACCGCAACTATTACAGGACTCTGCTTTATAATCTTTGCACATTCCTTGTATTCATCCATCATCTTATAAAGCTTGTTCAGCTTTTTTCTTCTCTTTTTCATAAGGTGCATTCTGGTAAGGAGGTTTATTACACCCTCACAGATACCTTTGATAATGTTGGGGAAAAAGATAAGCAGTGCAAATATCAACGTAAAAATCATCTGGAAAACAATACCCAAAATTATGAGAAGTTTTGACCAGCTGTCAAACTGGAAGAAATACTCCGGCCTTAAAATAAAGCACCCGGCAGAAATCACCGCAATAGACATGGTATATTGCATAACATTAAACACAAGGGTTATGGTTGTGACGGACATTGGTATTTTATCCTTAACCATATAATATGCAGACGCCGGCTGTCCCCCTGTGGCAGAAGGGGTTATGGCAGAAAAATAAATATCCGCCGCCGCATAAATAAAGTTGTTGTAAAGTCCACGCTTGTAACCAAGCTTTCCGGCAATATAGCGAATGCTCATTCCCTCAAACAATATAAAGAGGAAAACGCACATTACCGCCGCCAACAGCCAGCCAAAATTAAGGCTGAAAGTATATTCAAGAAAACCCGCCAAGGTTAAATCCTTGTTCTGACTTATGATTGCATAAAAGGTCAGGGCAATAAGCACAAGAAAAACAGCAACATATATAATCTGTTTTTTAACGCTTAAAGCACTGCTCTCTTCCTTTATCTTTTTATTTTCGTCCATAGCGTCCTCGCAATAATCCCATATATATGTTTATTATATCATTAAGCAACATCAATATCAATTACTAAAAAGTTACATTATATATGTATGACAAAATGAATTAATCGTTATTTTGCAGAAAAATAACACCCACCACACACCTTAAAAATGTGCATAGGTGTAAAATCAATCGCTAAATATGTTATCTGCTTTATTGACATAAGTATGTTGTTGTGATAATATAATAGTGTAAAGGAACGGTTTTGGCTGTTCCGCAATATCAATGGGTTTTATTTTAAAAAACCGCCTTGTATTGGCAGTACAGGGCGGTTATTTCTTTATGCTTAAAACTATAACAGTTACTAATAAAGTAAAACAAATTATGTATTCCAAACATCAACACCCCCTTTCATTGGGGTGTCGGAACAACCGCCAACCTTCCTTTACAGTCTAGACTATATCATATTATTCGACATAAAACAAGAAACAAAGATGAAAAAGCAAAAAATAAACCCCGTTAAAAGCCTAAATAGCTTTCTTACGGGGTTGCTGGAGCTGATAATCGGATTTGAACCGATGACCTCTTCCTTACCATGGAAGCGCTCTACCTACTGAGCTATACCAGCATTTTTATCTATGAAAAATAACAACATTAGTAATATAACATTATTTTTTCAAAAAATCAAGTACATATTTGGGATAATGCTAAGATTACCCCAAATATTTTTATCTTTATCAATGAAACATCTCTACATAAGAGGAGAAAACAATCTCAAAATTGCATAGTAAATCCCTCTTAAAAAACCCACCTTCATATTTTTATCAAGGACAATCTGTGAGCAATGCTGTTGAGTTTCTAAAAAATCCTCCTTGACCTGATGCACAACACTTGACTTGTAGAACATACAACCGTTTTCAAAATGGAGATACAAACTGCGGTAATCAAAATTTATTGTTCCCACCGTGGCAATGTCGTCATCGCTGACAACAGTTTTACTGTGGACGAACCCGGGAACATACTCATAGACCTTAACTCCTCTTTCTATAAGCTGAGGATAGTAGGAGCGTGTAACCTGAAATATTGTCTTTTTGTCGGGGATTCCCGGTGTGATAATACGCACATCCACCCCTCTTGATGCTGCAAGAATCAACGCCCTTTGCATTTCGGCATCAATAATAAGGTAAGGTGTGGTGATGTACAAATACTTTTGAGCCCTGTTGATTATGTTAAGGTAAACATTTTCCGAAACAGGCTCGTCATCAAGGGGAGTGTCACCGTAAGGACAGATAAATCCATCACCCTGTGGCATCATACTCATTTCTTCATTATATCTTTGTGGATAAAACAGGGAGTAATCCCACTCTGTTCTCTTAATGGCGTTCCATGTGGTAAGGAACATTGACGTCAAATTCCAAACACCGTCACCCACAAGCATTATTCCGTTGTCTTTCCAATGTCCGAAACGCTGTTTTTTGTTTATGTATTCATCGGCAAGGTTAATTCCCCCGGTAAAGCCGGTGTGACCGTCAATGACGAGAATTTTTCTGTGGTCACGGTTGTTCACAACAGAGGAAAGCACCGGACGAAAAGGATTGAACCGCAGGCATTTTATTCCACGCTTTTCCATCTGCTTTGGAAAATCCATAGGAAGCAGAGAGATACACCCAACATCATCATAGATAAGTCGCACATCAACGCCCATTGATGCCTTTTCAGTAAGCACATCAAGAATACTGTTCCACATTACTCCATCATCAATTATGAAATATTCCAAAAATATGTAGTGCTTTGCCTTGTGAAGTTCCTCCAGCATAACGGGAAAATTGTAGTCGCCCAAGGGATAGAAGCAAGCATCTGTCTTCTTATAAGCCGGAAATCCCATCTTATCTAAGTAAGCAAAGATATTCTTTACAGCAAGGTCCTGCTTTTCTGCCTCATAAAGCACAACACTACAGTCGGGTTTATACTGGTCGGTATGTAACTGTGCCTTATCCAGCTTTTTCCTCAGTTTTCGTGCAGGGCGCTTGCCACCTGCAAAAAAGTAAACCACTCCACCAAACACCGGAAAAGCCACCATTGGGATAATCCAAGCCATTTTGTAAGCAGTATTTTTGTCGGAATTTATTATTGATACTATTTCAGCCACTGTAATCAGGATAAAAATTACTTTAACAATTGTAAACATAAGCTGAAATTCAAACATTAAGAACAGCAAAAATGCCACCTGTAAAAACAATATAAATCCAACTATAAAAATTCTTGAAAAAAGTTTGTCTAATATTTTCATACCTAAAACCTCGCACATATTGTAGCAGACAATTACCATTTTTTCAATAAACATCTTATATTGTTTGACTATTTTTGAACCATATCATATAATCAATATAATTAG
>JAXESA010000096.1:0-3960 GCA_034116205.1 Ruminococcus sp.
TATGATTACTTTATTCCACAGGAAAGCTTTGGCTTTGTAACTGATTATTTTAAAAGTTTTGATGGTAGTTATTATTATAATGCAGATGGTGAGCGTCCTGATTTTAATACCTCCGGTTCAAAAATTACTAATGTAATTTATAACGGTGAAACCATATATGTTATTTACAGTATGGCGAAAGAGACTTTTGAATATAGTTACAACTATGATAAGTACAACGATTTGGATGATGAAGCCGATATTATGTGTTATCTATATAATAATTGTATTGACTTAACTACCGAATATAAGAAATGCAATAATCAAAGCCACAGAGTTATTACTTTGAAAAGAAATAACTCTGATTATCCTTATATAGTTATTGGTGATAAACAAATTACAAATGATGAATATTTGATGCTTTGTAATAGCTTTTCTTACAAAACAGGAATAGATTTAAAGAAATATTCCCAAGACCAAAAGGTTCATTACAGTGGTGATATTTTATATACAGGACTAAAAGGTGACTCAAATATTTGTGGTATTGAAAGTGGATTATTAAAGCTTTATTATTATGAAAAGGATATTAAGAAACCATACAAGACAAAAGTAATTAATTCTCCCAAATTTGTAATTAGTGATACCAAGATAGTAGCGGAAGTATGTTTACCCATTAAAAATGACAGTGGCTTAACAACGGATTTACATACTGTTAAGATTACACTAAATCCAAATACAGCAAAGCAAATTTACAAGGACGTGTATGCATTTTATGACTATGACTGTGATGACAAAGAGTTTGCCTCAAAGGCTACCAAGCCCATTGTCGTAAGAATCATCACATCAGGTAGTTTTAAAGTCTTTCAAACAGGTTTGTATATTGAAACCGAAAACAATATTTATGCAGTGAGTTTTAAATAAGTATGGATAATAAAAAAATTGCAGAACTGGTAAATCTGGCTTTAGAAAATGACCAGAACGCTTTTACAAAGCTTTATGAGCTTACATATAAAAGTGTTTACACCACCATAAGCCTAAAGGCGGATGATACCGGTGACATTGAAAGTATCCTTCAGGATACATATATAAAGGCTTTTAAAAAACTTAATACACTAAAAAATCCCGAAAGCTTTTGTGGCTGGATTAAGGTTATTGCCTTGAATACTGCAAGGAACTTCAATAAAAGCCATAAAAAGCAAATTTATCTTGAGGATTTAACAGACGATAAGGGCGAACTTAATATTGTTTGTGATGATAAAGGGGCAGTCCCTGAAAATGTAATAGACGAAAAAGAAACTGTCCGATTAATCAAAGAAATGGTACAAGGTCTTAAGGATAATCAAAAGCTGGCTATTACACTTTTTTACTATGAAAAAATGAGTGTAAAGGAAATTGCACAGGTTATGCACTGCAGTGAAAATACAGTCCTCAGCCGATTAAGACTTGGCAGAGAAAAGCTCCACGCAAAAATTGAAGAGTTGGAAAAGAAGGGCATAAAGCTATATGGTATAGAGCCTGTTACTCTGCTTATGCACCTTATGAATAATTACGAAAAGACAAATTCTTTTAGCAGTCCCTCTGTGGTGCTGTCTGAAATTGTGAAAAATGTAAGTGTTGTTAACACCAATGTAAATCATAATAATTTTTTGGACAGTATAATCTCAATATTCAGAAATGTAACAAGCTACTTAAATGACAATCCTGTGATAACAAAAAATGCAGTGACAAAAGCTGTTGCCATATCATCAGCAGTGGTTGTAGGAGGCACTGTAGCAACATACACAGCAAATAACAATAATTTATACACAGCCTCACAAAAACCCACAGTAGTTTCCACTACCACCCTGCAACCTAATACACAGACACAAACAAACCCCACCAAGATTTATGAATTTCAAGGTGTAAAACAAAATGTTACAGTTCCTGAATCTTCCGAAACCAAGATTTATGAATTTCAAGGTGTAAAACAAAATGTTACAGTTCCTGAATCTTCCGAAAGTATTACAGAGCCTACAGTGGCATTAACTACATTGGAAAATGCCACCACAACTGAACCGCAAGCAACGGATAAATCAGAAGAATATGATGACTATAGCCTTTATCTCCCAAGGGACAACTATGAGGGAAAGTATATGAATATGGGTGAGCTAAACCTTAAAATGCCTGATGATTGGGATTATGAGGAATTAGTTTGTTATAGGGGTGATTATTTTGACATTGATGAGGAATTAGAAATAATGAACAATAATGAGGAAAGTAAGGCTTATTATAGTAGATTTAGAAATACAGATATTGATTTTAGATCTGATTGGGATATTATAGATACATTTACTAATACAACTATTCCTCCAAAGCTTAATCGCACAAAATATATCCTATATAACAAAAAGGGGAATAAATCCATAAATGTAGATTATAAAAAGGATTACGGTTACTATGCAATACTTATATATGAGTTTGATAATGAAAATGAAGGGGAAAAGGAATTAAAGCAATATTTAAACAGTACCAATATAATTGTCAGTAATATGAACCCTGTTGCAAGAAGATTGGGGGAATATAAGGGAAAGTATTATTATGCCTTTTCCGGCTACACAGTTGGCAAGGCAGAATATAACGATTATGTCCTCTACGACTGGAGTATCTTTGACGCTGTTTGCAAAACCATTAAATTTAATGGTGAAGGGTAATTTTTATTCTATACTCAACTTCTCTAAATACGGTTTTAAAAAAATATTTTAAATTATTTGAATATTTAACAAGCTGGTATTGTCTTGATAAGTGTAAGAAAATTAAGACAGGGAGGTGAACAAGATGAAATGCACTTGTTGCGGTAAAAAATTAGGCTCTTCTTCCTTTATTTGCCCTTACTGCGGTAAAGATAATGAAATAACACAGAAAACTATAAATGAAGTAAAAGCAAAAAATCCTGCAACAATAGCATTTCTGTATAATCTTACGAGTGAAGATGTTTATATTGCCCTTGCTATGGTTGTAAAGAATGAGGACAAGGTTGCCGAAATTATGGAAGAAAGCTATGTTACAGTTTTCGAGAATATTGACAAGCTGAAATTCCCAAAATCTTTTCCTGACTTTATTAAAAAGACAGCTTACGAAGTGGCACAAAAACATCTTAATTGTAAGAAGTAATTTCATTGGATGTTATCGGAAAATTACTTAATACCTGGGCAAATAATATTAAATTTGATGCCAACACAGCAGAAAAAATTTTGCAAAAAATATTAAAGTCTTTAAAGAATAAGGAAAAATAATTTTAGGAGGAAAAGTAATGAAAAAAAGATTTTTATCACTATTTTTATCCGTCGTTATGGCGCTTAGTGTTTTTTCAGTAGTGCCCATAACAGCAAGTGCGGAGGAAACACAAAACACCTATACCGTTGCAGGTAAAACAACAGGCTATGTCAGTGCCAGAGTTGCCACCGGGACAGCTGTTTCTGAAGTAAAAACTCATAGTATTGTTGGTACCATTGCCCCTGATGGCTGGAATCCACAAGGTGAGGCTAATCTTATGACGCTTAACGGTGACACCTATGAGCTTATATTGACAGGTGTTAAAGCCGATACTTATGAATTTAAAATGACAACAAATGGTCAGTGGGACCCTGCTTATGATTTTAATGGTAAAATTGCTAGTGGGGGTAGTAATGAATGCATTACTGTTCCCGAGGATAACTCTACAGTAAAGTTTACATTTAAAGAGAAAGATGGCTTTGTAAGAGCATACATCAACGGTATTGACTATTTAAGTGGGTTTAATACATACGAAACACCTTACACTACATCCAAAGGTGGATACTACATTCCCTATGAGGGGACTAAAACTTACAGGTATTATTTTGAAATGCCTGAAAGCTGGAAAACCTTTGCAAATGCTACAGCTTGCTGTTATTGGTGGGAAGGAACAGATAATTGTGATAAAGTTTGTGTTGTAAATCCTGATAATAGTGAATATAAAGAAGG
>JAXESA010000097.1:0-5518 GCA_034116205.1 Ruminococcus sp.
AAAAGTATCAATTTTACCAAAACTAAATATTTATTAAAAAAACTATTACAATGTGAATTGTGATAGTTTTTTACTTTTTGGGAGGATTATTTATTTGCTACATAAGGTGTCTGAATGTATAATTAATGTTTTTTTCGGTAAAGATGACGAAAAATATGATTTGTATCTTTATGGCATAGAGTTGCTTTGTTCATCAATTTTTTGTTCGTTGATTCTTTTACTCATTGGGGTGTTTACTGGATTATTTGTAGAAACAGCAATATATATAATTGCATTTTCAGCTCTAAAAATATTCTCAGGTGGTTATCATGCTAATTCATATATGTTGTGTAATTTTATAACTGTGATGACTTTAGTAGCATCTCTGTCAATAAATAAATATTTATTTCAATATACAACAAATATATTTGTGAATTCAGTGGTTTTTGCTATTACTATAATTGCGTTGTTGTTATTTGCTCCCGTAAAAAATAAAAATAAATCAATTAATAAAAAACAATATATCTCATATAAGAATAAGAGTTTATGCATTGCTATTATTGAAATTTTATCTTTCTACATAATATATTACTTATTAAAATGCCCCAAAATTTCAATAATTGTTCCCGCATTATTTTTATCAGATATATTGCTGATTATACCATTATTACTAAGGAGGGATTAAATTGAGGAGTTTAAAAAATGGGGTTCTTAAAAAGAGTATATCAAACATTGCTCTATTTATGGCAAAAGTTGCAAATGGAACAGCATCAGCTAACTTCAGCTACCAGCCAAAAGAACCAAAGAACCTGAAAGAAATGTTAAAAAGAAAATGATTATCAAAAATAAAGGAAAACATAAGGAGAAATTTATGGAAAATAAAGGATTCCTTTTAGGAATATTAATATTTGTTTTTACAATTATGGCAACTGTATTCTCTGCAAGTGCAGATAGTACCGGGGTTAATTATGGTTTAGTTGACGATGGATATACACCAGCTTATCCAGCAGAAACAAGTAGATCGCCAAGAACTGTTTACCCATCAAAACTTGATCCAAGAGAAACCAATGCTGTTACTTCGGTAAAAGATCAAAATCCGTTGGGTACTTGTTGGGCGTTTGCTTCAATAGGAACTATGGAACAGGTTGTATATAAGCAAACAGGACTTAAGTGTGATTATTCAGAAGAAGCGTTAAGATTTGCTCTTAGCAACCAATTAGCGACAAAAACTCAGAAAGCGTTACCTGATATTGGATTATATAAACGAAATAAATCGGAAGGCGGAGTTTTTTATGCGGCTATGCAGTATTTGACAAAGCAGAATAGTGCTATATCAAATGATATTAGTTGGTTATCACCTAATTTGGAAACAGATGTTCCGTATAATACAAATGCTGATGATACAGGAGTAATCTGGTATGATAAGATGAATACATCATATGCAAATGCATATGTTAGTGGCTCTCATTATGAAAGATTCTTAAACACAGATAATGATACCGGATACGACGAGAATTCTAATTATTATAAAAATATTCAAAGGTTAAAAAGAGTTATAACTGAGTATGGTGGTTTTTCACTTAGCTTTAAAGCTTGTAACAGTAGCTTGAATGCTACTACAGGTGCCTATTACTCTGATGCTTACGAAAAATATGGTAGCCATGCTGTGACTTGCGTTGGTTGGGATGATAATTATAGTGTAGATAATTTTAGGTCTAATAAGAAACCAAGCCGTAATGGAGCATGGCTTATAAAAAATAGTTGGGGTACTAATGGCGGTGAAAGTGGTTTTTATTGGATTTCATATGAGGATAAAAATCTATGTTCATTTGGATCGATTGATGTAATTGACGAAGTATCTAAAGTTTCTAAAAATGAGAAAACACTTTCTTATGATTATACACCTATGTATGATATGAGTTGCTGGAAAACTATATTACCTAATGCTGACAACGCTTATATGGCAAATATTTACTCAGTTTCAAGTTTAGTAAGTACTTACGATTCTATAAATAAAGTAACATTTTATTCAAGTAGCATAGGTGCAAACTATAATATTTATATTGTACCATTAGGAAATTCGCAAGGTATTGGAAGTGTTGCTTCCTATGGGGAAGTTCTTGCAACAGGATGTATTGATTATGAAGGTTTCTATACGGCTCACTTAAATACACCGTATGAAATACCAAGCGGAACAAGTAAGATTGCCGTAATAGTGCAGTTTACAAATCCTACCTCTGATTCTCTAAAAATCATTTATAATGCAGAAACCAATACTGACAACAACTATACCTCGTGTTTAAATGTAGGTGAGAGTTTTTATACTGATGGTGCGAACAGTTGGAAGGACTTAAGTGGTGGAACTTCAACCACTCAAAAAGGAAACTTTTGTATAAGACCTACATTGGTTAGAAGAACTTCTATAACACAAGATTCCACATTGTCTGCGTACACAAAAGACTATTATGGAGAAAATGTAAAAATTAACATTAATTTAAATGGTAACTCTTTGTTTAAGGTTACTGATGGTAGTGGAAATATTCTTTATCAAGATAAAGATTTTACTTTGTCTAGTGGTGCATCGGATGGTTCTGTGTTGCGCTTTTCTGCAAAATCATCTTATCTGTCAAATTTAAATGAAGGTGAAAGTAGAACTATTATTTTTGAATTTACAGATGGTTCCAATCAAGCTTTGGTTATTACACATAGAGTTAATATACCGGCAGTTTATATCACTGGCTCTGCTTCCTATGGTCAAACTTTGGAGGCGTATTTGGCTGATAGTTATAATGCTGGTGATGATGTAAGTTATCAATGGCAACGCTCTGCAGATGGCAGTACTTGGTCTAATATTGATGGGGCAACCTCTTCAACTTATGTAATTAATTTTAATGATATAGGTAAATATTTGAGGGTGTTTGTTTCAGCAAAATCGGATGGTATATATTTCTATGGTCAAGCCAGAACTTCTGCTCAAAAAGGAATTGTAACAATAGTTTATGGCGATGTGAATATGGACGGAGAAGTAACATTACAGGATATAGAGACTATAAATTCGTATCTTAACGGTGAAATTGAGTTTACTACACATCAGCATGTTTTAGCAGATGTAAATGGAGACGGAAACATCAATAATACTGATATCTTATTAATTACTAAATTTATCAATAATGAAATTGATTATTTTCCTGTAGAAAATTAGGAGGTCAAGTATGAAAAAACTGACATCAATAGTGATTTCTATAATGCTAACGATTACAATGGTTGCGACAGCGATAACTGTTGTCGGTGCCGATACAAAAGAAGAAATCACCTATGCTGTAACCATACTCAACAAAACAGAGGCTGTTATCAGCAACAATGCTGTTGAAGTTAAAAAGGGCGACAGCTACTCCACAACAATCTCAATTAAAAACAAGGACGAAATGGGCGAAATTAAGGTTGGGGTAATTATGGATGACGGCACTATTGTTGAACCAACGGTTGTTGATGACTACACTTTGTCTGTTGATATTCCTCAGGTTACCGGCAATCTGTATATTTCTGCATATACTGCATCAAAGTCCAACCAAGCTCAAACCGGAAGTAGTGGATATGGCGAAATTGTAAGGGTATTAGAGAATGTAGTGTCCGATATGCCTAATGTTAAGTACTACAGCTGTGAGGATTATTATTTACCAAACGGTGCTTTCTATTTTGAAGAAACCTTTACACCAAAAGAGGGTTACGAAATAAAGGAAATTAAGGCAGTAAACACCTGTGCTTATCTTTATGATATTGTAAATTATTACGGTGAACCTCTTGCCAAAGGTTATGATTATCGTGAGCAAGATATGTTGGATGAAGAACATGCAGGAAACTTAACTAAAAACAAAGACGGCTCTTACACAATTAAGTATATGCCATCAGGAAGTATGTTTGTTAAAGTAGTGGCAGAGAAAAAGGCAACATCACCTAAACTCACAGCTTCAAGTATTAGTTTAAAAGCCGGTGACAGTAAGGTTATAAGCGTCGTTGACGGCAAAGCAAAATCCTGGTCAACCTCAAATAAAAATGTTGCTACCGTTAATAACGGCAAGGTGACAGCAGTAGGCAAGGGCACAGCAACAATCACTGCAACCCTTACAACAGGAGAAAAACTCACCTGCAAGGTAACTGTTACAACTTCTCCAAGCCTTACATCAACCAATATTTCCCTAAAGTCCGGCACAAGCAAAACCATAAAAACTGTTGGCGGAACAGTAAGGTCTTGGACTACTTCTAATAAGAAAGTTGCTATTGTTAACAATGGAAAAATAACGGCACTTAACAAGGGAACAGCAACAGTAACAGCCACACTTACTACAGGTAAAAAGCTGACTTGCAAGGTGATGGTCACAACAGCACCAAAGCTGTCTAAAACAACTGTAAAGGTTAAAAAGGGTGGAACAGCAACAGTTAAGGTAAGTGGTAAAGTTGCAACAATCAACAACAAATACACAAACACAAAGGTTGCAAAAATCACATCAAAGACAAATGCCACAACTCTAAAAATCAAGGGACTTAAGAAAGGGACAACAACTTTAAAAATTAAGGTTAATGGTGTGAAAACCCTTAATCTGAAGGTTAATGTAAAGTAAGAGTAATTGTGTCGGGGCATTAGCCCCGACACAGAATTATATATACAGATATCCAGCGAGTGAATTTTGCACCAAAACCAGTACCCCTACACTTGAGAGCTTATACCTATATGTGTTTGGGAGTGGGGGAATAAGTAAAATTTTGGGTTTAGAAAGAAAAGAGGAAAATATGTATAAGTTGAATTTCGATGAATTAGTAAAGAATTATATAAAGAAAATTAAATCTAGACAATTAAAACGGAAGGTAGAATTGCTTGATATTTTCTTACTTGTTTTTTTATTCATATTACTTTTTGGATTTGCGTGTTCATTATTGCTAGATAAAGAATGCTTGGCTTTCTCCATAGATATTGTAATGATAATAGAAGTTTCTTTTTTATGGTTTCGCAACAAAAACTATGATGAGAAACATTCTAAGGAAATTGAATTCAGAAAAAAAGAAAATATAAAAATAAAGCAGAATTGCTTAAGAGAATGTTTATGTGAAAAATCTATAGATGTTAATAATTCGACGATGATAGATATTGTATCAAATGAATATAGTAATTATTATCAAAACAATCAGAATTCAAAATTCAAAATAATAGAATGGTTGTTATCTATATTGTTACAATTTGTATTTGCATTAATAAGTTTATATGCAACACTAACTAAAAATGTAACTTTTTCTTTGCTATTTTACTTCTCTACACTAATAATTGCAGCATATTGCGCATTTGTGGGGGTTTTTATGTTTGGTAAAAAGAATGTGGGGAAAAATAAGTATTTGGGAGAAATACACGATATTCTACTAGATATAAACTTGCGTAATGCTCAGAAAAAGTAAAATAATATGAAAGAGGAATTCGGTTTATTTATTAAAGAAAAAAGAGAACAAAAGTACATATCATTAAGAAATTTTTCAAAAATGATAGGTATAT
>JAXESA010000098.1:0-6860 GCA_034116205.1 Ruminococcus sp.
CCCTTTTTCTGGCGAAAACGGCAAACCCTTTGTCACTTCGTGACATTTCTCTTAGCAAGGGAATACTCATCAGAGGGAGGCTGGCTGTAAGCCAAGGTTTTATCAAGTGGGAGGGGATTCCTCGACACGCTCGGAATGACAGTAGGTGGCTCGGAATGACAGCGTTGCGGATTTCCTTAGGTTTGCGATATTGCTCATCCTATGGAGCCTGTCAGTAACTAAATTGGTACAAAGCCCCACTCGGCAAATGTCATAAAAAGCTATATGCTTTTTTGTAGTAATTCACAAGAAAATAAATATCTTTGTGACAACATAATGAAACTTTATGAATAAAAAGTGACAATTCACCTGATGTCCTTGTAAAAAGTTTTGTATCTGTTAAAATTACTATGGAGTAAATCTGTAATTTATATTATATGAAAAGGAGTTGACAAAATGGTTGAGGTCAAGAACCTTGTGAAGCAGTATGGCGACATCAAGGCGGTAAACAATGTTAGCTTTACCGTTAACGACGGAGAAATACTTGGCTTCCTTGGCCCTAACGGTGCAGGAAAAAGTACCACGATGAACATCATCACCGGCTACATATCCTCCACACGGGGCACAGTTACCATTAATGATGCAGAAATTTTGAAAAATCCAAAGGAGGCAAAGTCGCAGATAGGCTATCTGCCCGAATTACCTCCTCTGTATATGGATATGACCGTAAGGAAATACCTTGAATTTATGTTTTCTATCAAAAAGGTAAAACTGCCTAAGAAAGCTCATATTGACGAGGTGCTTTCCGTTACAAAGCTAAGCGACCATCAAAACAGAATTATACGCAACTTATCCAAAGGTTATCGCCAGAGAGTTGGTCTTGCACAGGCACTTTTAGGAAATCCTCCTGTTTTGATTTTGGACGAGCCTACAGTTGGTCTTGACCCATCCCAGATAAGGGAATTCAGAGGACTGATTAAGGGACTTGGAAAAAAGCACACAGTAATCTTTTCTTCCCATATTCTTTCTGAAATTTCCGCAATATGCGACAGAGTTATTGTAATCAGCAACGGTGAAATTGTGGCAGATACAAAGGTTAACGAGCTTTCTTCTGCTATAACAGGCAAATCAACACTTACACTTGAGGTTGAGGGAAGCACTTCTGCTGTTACTTCTGCCCTTAATACCGTTGACGGTGTACAGAAGGTTAGTGTTGAAAGACAGAATTCACAGGACAGCAATGTCTATAGTGTTCAGCATGAAAGCGGAGTGGATATTCGCAAAGGCGTGTTTAATGTTATGGCAAAGAATAATTTGCCAATTCTCTCTATGAACGAGGGTGGTATGAGCCTTGAGGAAGCATACCTGAGGCTTACTTCAAAAAACACAATTAAGGAGGGCAAAAAATAATGACAGCAATACTCAAAAAAGAGCTTAGTTCATTTTTTACATCAGCTGTAGGATATGTTGTTATGGCTGTTTATTACTTCTTTGCCGGACTGTTTTTCTACTACTACTGCTTATTATTGGACAGCAAGGATATGGCAACTCTGTTTTCTAATATGTTTATGATTACAGTTCTTGTAATACCAATTATTACAATGAAGAGCCTTTCGGAAGAAAAAAAGCAAAAGACTGACCAGGCACTTCTCACCTCTCCCTTGGGACTTGGGGAGATTGTAACAGGTAAGTTCTTAGGAGCACTCATTATGTTCCTTTGCTGTGTTGCAATTTATGTTGTGTTTGCTTTTACACTTTCCTTTTACAGCGCACCTGACTGGTCTGTATTCATCGGCAATCTTTTGGGAACAATCCTCCTGGGTGCCGCAATGATTTCCATTAATATTTTCATCTCTTCATTGACAGAAAGTATGATAATCTCAGCCATTGTGGGAATGTGCGTTGGTCTTGCAATTTTCTTCATTGACAGCATAGCATCCCTTGTTTCCGTAACATGGCTTTCAACTGCAATTTCCAGCCTGTCATTTGTAGGACACTATCAAAACTTTACAACAGGTATCCTTAGCGTTTCAGATATGGTATTCTTCCTGTCTGTTATTGCACTATTCAATTTCTTGACACTTAGGGTACTTGAAAAAAGACGCTGGAGCTAAGGAGGTATAGAGATGGCTAATAACAGAAAAGAAGATTTCCTTGCTTCAGAAATAGAGAAGGATTTGGAAAATATGGCTGTTTCTGAGGACATATCTGCCGAAACAGAGGAAAAGGATAATAAATCAGAAGAAAAAAAGCAGTCAAAAATTAAAGAGATTTTACATTCAAGAAAGTTTGCCAGGGGCTGGCTTTTTGCAGCAGTAATCGCAGTTTTTCTTGCCTGCGTTATAGCTGTGAATGTCATAGTATCTGTTCTTGAAAACAGATTCCCTTCCTTAACATTTGATATTACAAGTAGTAATATGTATGAGCTTCAGGACGAAACAAAGAAGCTTTGTGACAGTCTTGAAAAGGATATTCAACTTTATCTTTTAACAGATGAAGATAACTTTAAGTCATTTGACAGTATGTACGGCACAGCATACTTTACACAGGCAAATCAACTGTTTAAGGAAATTGCAGGACAGAGCAGTCATATAAAATTTGATTATGTAGATGTTTCATCAAATCCATCATTCTCATCAGAATACAGTAACCTTAACCTTACCACATCCGGAGCAGATACAATTCTTATTGTGGATGCCGGTGATGATAAGTACAAGGGTTACACTATGACAGATTTGTTTGTGATGGAAACTGACGAGTCCGGCTACAAGACAATAACAGGAAGTCAGGTAGAGCAGACAGTATGCACAGCAATCCTTGGCTTAACAAAGAAAAATTCTGCAAAGGCTTGTTTTATTACTTCCTCAGGTGTACCGGCAGAAAATGAAAGCTCCACAGGAGAAAGTGTTTATACCTCAATAAAAACACTTTTGAAGAATCAGGCATATGATACTGCAACAGTAGATATTGATTCCAATCAAAAAATTCCGTCAGACTGCGATATTCTCTTGTTTGTTGCGCCGACACAGGATGTTTCAGAATCAGGTCTTGAGAAGATAGAGAATTTCCTTGACACAGCAAAAAAGACAAACAAAACATTCGTATATGTTCCAAATCCATTTAAGGTTGAGGACGGAACACCAAACCTTGATTCCTTCCTTGAGACACAAGGAATAAAGGTTGGGGATTCTATGGTATATGAACAGAGCGACAAATATCTTTCCTCAATGTACCCTGATGACCATACACTTTCCCTTTACGATTATGATAATGAGGACTTCACTTCCGGTATTGATACCGCAACAAAGATTCTTATGGGATATACAAGACCTATCACCTTTACAGAGGGAAGCAACGCAGTTTCTCTGCTGAATTCCTCAGACAAAGCTGATACCCTTCCATTCACAGCTAAATCCGAGTCTGACGTTGTAGAGGGCAATGGCAAGCCAATAAGCGGTGCTGCCATTAACCAGTCAGAGGTTACTGACGGAGTTTATAAGAATACTGTTGTAATCGGTTCTTATTATGCCTTGTCAGAAGACTTTTTAAACACATATACCCAGTACAACAATGCAAATTATTTTGTAAATATGTTTAATATATTAACAGAAAACGAGGGCGAAACGGTTGTAATCACAAGTGCTAAGGCTTCTGATACATCCCTTGGTTTACAGGCAGAGTCACAAACCACTATTCCATCAGTTATCTTCCTTGGTGTATTGCCAATAGGCATCCTTATCCTTGGTATTGTGATTTGGGCAGTTAGGAGAAAGAAATAATGGCTAAGTCAAAAAAGAAAAACAATAAAAACTTGCTAAAAATTATTATTCCTGCTTTAGTGGTAGTGCTTATTGCTGTTGCACTTTTGGTAGTGCTTAATCTGCCTGATTCTACAGAAAATCAGGAAAGTAAAATTGAATATACCGAGCCGGCAGAAATTGTAACAGAAGTTGATAAGGAAAAGCAACATCAGGTTGAGCCTGCAACAAATGAAAAGGGCGAGGTGGATAAAAATGGCACAGGGGAACTGGTGTCTTACAT
The DNA here is from genome assembly GCA_034116205.1 of Ruminococcus sp. Classification (GTDB taxonomy): domain Bacteria; phylum Bacillota; class Clostridia; order Oscillospirales; family Acutalibacteraceae; genus Ruminococcoides. The sequence goes on from JAXESA010000098.1 coordinate 4,021, forward strand.
TCCACGCAATATAAAGTCAATCAGTATTGAAAACGAAAAGAGCAAGTACGAAATCACAAGCTATACCCCTGTTGAAATCACCACCGACAAGGACGGCAAGGAAAAGGAAAGCACAAAGGCAACAGAGTACACCCTTGTGGGATATGAGGACAAGACCCTTGCATCAGGCCAGCCTGACGCCATTGCCAATGACGCTGCTTCCCTTGAATTTACCAAGGTAGTTTCAACAGGTGACAAGGACGAAAAGGACTTTGGCTTTGACAAACCAAGAGCCACTGTTGAAGTTACATATCAGGACAATACAACTGCAAAAATTTATGTTGGTGATGTTGCTCCTGCCAATTCAGGAGTTTATGTAAAATTTGGCACAGGCAAGTCTATTTATCTTGTATCTGAAGACTCTGTGGATTCTTTCCTCTACGATATTAACGACCTTATCAGTTTAGAAATTACAGAACCTGCATCAAGTGGTGACAGTGCAAGTGCAACAAAAATTGAGCTTAGCGGTACACATTACAAGGACAAAATTACAGTTGTTCCAAGTGATGATGAAACAGCTTCTACCAACTACCTCATTATCACCCCTAATAATTACTACGGAGATGACTCCGGATGTAGCGAGATTGAGGGTGGCATCAGAGGTGTAATGGCAAAGTCCGTTACATATGTAAATCCCGGTGAAAGCCAGCTTAAAAAATATGGATTAAGTGAGCCTTATGCCGAAATCAAGGCAACCTATCCTGACACCACCATTAATCTAGTTGCCAGCAAAGCTGATGACAAAGGCTACTGCTACATTATGAAAAAAGGTGGGGATGTAATCTACAAAATTCTCAGCGAATCTGTAAAGTGGTCAAAATCAAGCCTTGATGACTTACGTTCAGACTTCTTTGTTGATAACGAGCTTACATCACTTTCCAAAACAGAGGTTAAGTTTGACGATAAAAACTACTCCTTTGATATCAACGGTAAAAGCTCATCAGTAGATACAGTTGTTAAGTACAATGGCAAAGAGGTAAGCACAGGCGCTTTCCAAACAGCGTTTGACTATATGCATAGTTCTGACTTCTTGCGTCACGAATTTACAAGGGATAAAATCAGTGGAAGTCCTGCCCTTACAATTAAGTTCACTTATAAGTCTGACACAGGCAGAAGTGCAGACGAGCTTAAGTTCTACGATATGGGCAAACAAAAATACTATGTTACTGTAAACGACGAGCAGGTTTCTTATCTGTATAAGTCAGCAGTAACAAAGGTTGAAAAGCTGTTTACCGGTGTTACAAAGTCATCGCCAAAGGACGACCAAAATTAATAGTAAAATTAATTCATACAGTACAAAACCCTCCTTAGTCAGAATTTTACTGACAGGGAGGGTTTGCTTTGTTATTATTATGAAATATATGTGTTTTTTAGCTTTGGGAAAAACACCCTCTGCATTGCTTTATTATTCCCTTTGTCATATAGTCAGCCATTTCCATAGCCTCTTTTTCAATGCAGTTAAATTCGGCTATATCCTCGGGGTATTTTCCGGTAATCCTTAGTTTTGCCTGGTTTTCCGTCATTTTTAGGTGGTCAAACATCATTTTCTGCCACTTTTCTCTGTTCCAACAAGGATTGATTTTTGCAAGGTAGCAGGCGATTTCTTTTGCATTATCATACCACTTTTTCCTTGTCATCTCAGCCTTTTGTCTGTCGTTGTTCTTGATTGCATTCACAAGGTCGGCGGCAATTGTAAGGTGCTCCGTGAATAGCTGTTTAAAGATGTTTGCTTTTTCTTCGCCGTAAAACTCTTTTAGTAAACAGGCAAAGTCACCGGGATTTTCCAGCACCCACTTTGTAACATAGGGCAGGTCAGGAAGGTCACTTGCTGTGCTGATTATGAAAAATCTTGCACGGTAAATATGTTGCACCCACAGTTTTCTGAATTCCTTACTTAGCCAAGGTGGGCAATAAAGCTTTCTATTGTTCATATACTACTCCAAATAATTTATTTGCGTAAAAGCATACTCCATTATATGCAGTAAAAATTATTTTGTGACACAAAAAACCCTCCCTTTACACAAGGGATGGAAACGCATTTTCCTAACAAATGCCTCCCCTGTGTAAGGAGAGGCTGTCCGTAGGCAGTTGTGGTTTAGGAATTAATTGGATAGGAAAATAAAATTTAGGTTACAGAAAACCTACTGCAAAGATGCCAGTTTTTTAACACCCCAGTTTGTAAGAACCCTATAAAAGACAACTGATGCAACAGCCAGTAAAACGGTGCATATTAATGCGTAAATCTCCAGAGAAAATGCAGTTATTTCCGGAATTAAGAGGAATGTAAGACCAAGCGCTAATATTATTCCCCAGTTTAAGAAAAGAGAAATCACAACGCTTGTGCTTTGCTTAATTACAAATGCCTCGTTTACCCAGTCAAGGCGAACAAATTTCAGGCTTAACAGTAAGCCGACCATTCCTGTGAGGAAAATGAAAAGCTGTGGTATCAGTATTAGTGTAACAGAGGAAATTACAGAGGGCTTCAGCACGAATACGCACACAATACTGCAAATAAGTGCAAAGGGTGAGCTTACCATCAGGTGGAGATTAAGCTTTGCCATTAATACATCCTTACCCCTTATAGGCAAAGAATTTATCAGCCACATTGTTTTACCCTCCAAGGAAACGGATGGGGCGGAAACCACATTCATTGAGGTTATAAGGCAGATTATACCGGCACCAATTAGTGCAAACAATACCTCCAATCCGGAGAATGCTCCTAAAAATTCCAAAATCCAGTCCCTTTTTACAATCAAAGCAACTGCCCCAATCACAAGGAAAACAGAACCCAAACCGCAGTT
>JAXESA010000099.1:0-3495 GCA_034116205.1 Ruminococcus sp.
ACCGTTAAAAATTCCAGAGCCTTGTTCTCCGTTGTCCCTTGTGTAGAGAATTTCGTAGTTGTTCTTGTACTGCATAACCTTGTCCCCAACACGCAGGACTTTTCGCCCAAACTTGATTTCCTTTTTATCATCGGAATGGGGATTAACTGCATTTTGCAGTTTTTCGTTTAGCTCAGTAACGCCAAGTATGCCTTTTTTATTCGGACAGAGGATTTGAATGTCCTCTTTTGGGGAATAGTTGTAGCTTTTTACAAGTCGCCTTGCAAAAAGGTCTGTTACAAGGTTTGCACCCTCTACTCCATTGCTGGCAGGCAAAAAGAAAAAGTCGCTGTCACGGTGGGAAATATCAGGCAGTTCGCCCTTTACAATCCTGTGGGCATTGGTGACAATCAGACTTTCCATGGACTGACGGAAAATTTCGTTTAGCTCCACATAGGGCAAGATGTCCGACTCAATCAGGCTTTCCAGCACATTACCGGGGCCAACAGATGGCAACTGGTTGCTGTCACCAACGAGTATAAGCCTTGTGCCAAAGGGCAAGGCCTCCATAAGGCTGGCAAAAAGCAGGGAATCCACCATAGAAACCTCATCTACAACAAGGGCATCACACTTGAGCAGATTCTTTTCGTTTCGCTTGAAAACAGGCTTGTCCTCTTTGTCGTAGGCAACTTCAAGAAGTCTGTGGATTGTCTTTGCCTCTTTACCGGTAAGCTCCTCCATCCTTTGGGATGCCCTGCCTGTGGGGGCTGTCAGGAGTACCTTTTGTCCGTTTAACTCCAGTATTTTGATTATGGCGTTAAGGGTGGTGGTTTTGCCTGTTCCCGGACCGCCTGTCAGGATAAGAAAGCCCTTTTCCATGGCAGATTTTATTGCCTCTTTTTGCTTTTGTGCGTATTCAATTCCCTCTTCTTGTTCTATCTTTTCAATAAGCTCATCTGTGTTTTTGAATTTTGATGCCGGGAAGCTTTGCATTAGCTTTATTCTGCCGGCGATAAAGCTTTCCGCCCTGTGCATTTCCGGCAGGAAAACAAACTTTTTTTCGTCAAAAACCTCACGCATAAGTGAGGCATCAAATATCATATCATTTAAAGAGGCTTGTACTAGGTTCTGTTCAACATTTAGAAATGAAGATGTAGTCTTTACAAGTCGTTCCTCAGGCAAACAGGTGTGACCATTCACCTTGTTATGGCTGAGAACATGGACAATTCCCGCCCTTATTCTGAACTCGTCATCAACCTGTTTGCCCTGCTTAACAGCTATCATATCAGCAATTTCAAATGTAACCCTTATTCCGTTTTGGCAAAGGGAATAGGGATTTTCCTTTATGTATTCAAGGCTTTTGTTTCCGTAAACATTGTATATTTTAACAGCTGTGTTGGGGGTTATGCTGAATTCGCTAAGGTATAGCATAAGCTCCCTTACTCCAATGTTTTCCTTAAGTTGCTTTGCAAAGTCCTGTGCTCTCACTTGGGATATTCCCCTAAGCTTTGCCACACGCTCCGGCTCTTCGCTCATAACTTTAAGGGTGTTTTCGCCAAAAGCCTTTACCAGAGTTGTGGCGGTTGTTACTCCAATCCCTTTAACTGCTCCCGAGGATAGATACTTTAATATTCCGTGGGAAGAAGTGGGTATGGTCTGTTCAAAGGTTTCTACCGAAAACTGCAGTCCGTAGCTTGGGTGGCTTTTGTAGTGACCAAAAAGCTTTGCCTCCATTCCGCTTTCCAAAGAGGGCATTATCCCCGTTGCGGTAATAAGCTCACCCTGCACATCCATTTCAAGCACGGTGTAGCCGTTTTCCTGATTTCGGTAAATTATATCTTCAACTGTGCCGGTTATCTGTAATAATTCGTTATTTTCCATAGGATGATTATATCATTATTTCCCTGCTTTTACAATAAATTAAGTATTTTTTGGGAGTCCTTTTTTTCCATAATTTCTATATAGTCGTAACCGTATATCATAGTTTTTATACTTTCCATTGTGTCCTCGTTTACACCGTTGGTAACAATGATAATTTTTTGTGGGCGAAGAGTTCCCATCCACTTTGCCTTTTCCATAGCACTCCTTATTATCATTTCATAGTCGCTGTCAGAGTTTATGGGAGTGATAAGCAGTGTTGAACATTCATTTTTCACCGACATTAAGTGATAGATAAGGTAGCTTATGATTTCTATTATTCCTATAAGTGAGAGAAATATCATTATAAAGTATAGCACGACCACAAAATCACCTCGGTATATTTTATTCAAGAGTATAAATATTGATAGAATATTTTAATATCACTTCACCAATAATAATTAGGACACCGGATAAAACCGGGGTGTCAAAAAATTTTGAGGTGATAGAAATGGACAAGAATCATAAGAACAATTCAATCAGATGTACAGTTACTTCATGCGAAAACCACAACGCAACAGAAGACTACTGCGCTTTGGACACAATTATGGTTGGTACACATGAGCCTAACCCAAGCCAGTGCCAGTGCGTTGACTGTGAAAGCTTTGTTGCAAAGTCAAAGTGTCACAACTGCTAAAAGAGTAGGTCATTAGCATAAAAGGGCGGACAAGGGTGCTGTTTTGTTTGCAGAATTTCTGCTTTATAAGACAGCACACTTTATTGCCCTTTACATATAATGGTGGTATAAGACATAAAACAAATCAAATCAAAAGGTGCTTTCTATGAAAAGTTATGACAAGACTTTCGGGGTGCTTGGCGGTGATAAACGGAGTTATTACCTTGCCAAAGCTCTGAAAAATGACGGATATAAGGTGCGTCTGTGGGGCTTTGACAAGCTGGGTGCAACTGATTGCGAAGTAGCATCTGCCCTTGACAGCGACATATTAATTCTTCCTGTAATGCCCTTTGGAGAGGGGGAGAATATTGTTTCTCCATATTCAGACCAAAACCTTAACCTAAAGGAATATGAGGATAGTCTTATGGATAAACTCATATTCACAGGGCAGAGGGATAAATTTTTGTCAGCCTTTCCAAAAATGAAAAGCAAGGTTTCTTCTTACAGCGACAGTGAAGAGTTTGCTGTGAAGAACGCAGTCCCCACAGCAGAGGGAGCTATTGAAGAGGCATTAAGACACAGCGACATCACCATAAACGGTAGTAAAATTCTTGTGTGCGGTTATGGAAGAATCGGCAAGGTGCTTTCGGAAATGCTCCGTGGTATGGGTGCCGATGTTACTGTGTCAGCCCGAAAGCAAAGCGACCTTGCATGGATAAAGCTCAACGGCTTTGCAGGGATTAAAACAGGAGATTTCAGCGAGATAAAAACCTACAACTTTATCTTTAACACTATTCCATCCCTTATTCTTAATGAAGATGTAATCAAGGCTTTATGCAAGGACACCTTGATAATTGACCTTGCGTCATACCCCGGTGGAGTGGATTTTTCCTGTGCCGAAAAGTATGGAATAAAGGCGATTCACGCCCTTTCCTTGCCGGGCAAAATTGCCCCAAAGTCCGCCGGAGAGATTATAGAAAGCA
>JAXESA010000100.1:0-4377 GCA_034116205.1 Ruminococcus sp.
TAAGAAAAGCCGAAGTTATCCCAGTTTGTACGATAACTTCGGCTTTAGTTTTTTGTTAGTTATTGTGTAATAACTTTTACAATCTCTTCAAAATGCATTGAGTGACTTGCCTTTATCAGCACAGCGTCACCTTTTTCAAGAATTTTCGGCAGATTGGAGATAAGCTCCTCGTTGCTTTCAAAGTGATAGCCTGTTGTGTTTTTTAACTCCGACTGCATTTCCCTTGCAAGGTCGCCTACTGTGAGCAGAACATCTACACCACTCTTTTCAGCGTGACTGCCCACCTCTTTGTGGAGAGCAATTTCCTCCTTGCCAAGCTCCTTCATATCTCCAAGGATACAAACCTTGCGAGGATTTTTGAAGTTCATAATTGTGTCGATAGACGCCTTTGTTGAGGTGGGGTTTGCGTTGTAGCAGTCGTCAATAACGGTGTAGTCCTCTGTGTTTATCACATTGTTTCTACCGCTTATTGTCTTGTAGCTTTCAATTCCCCTTACAATTTCTTCGTCAGTCATTCCCAGGGTTCTGCCAATGGCAACGGATGCCATTGCATTTGCCACCATATGATTGCCGATAGCAGGAACAGTAACGGGAATTTCCTTGCCCTCGTAGTGGAGAACGCACTTAATTCCCAAGTCGCTGTTGTTTTCTATGATTTCTGCGTAGTAGTCGTTTTTACTTTTAAGTCCGTAGAAAACAGGCTTTATGCCGTTGTAATCTTTTACTGTTGACAGCTTGTCATCGTCACCGCACAGGAAGATTTTTCCGTCACCTTGCATATGGGTGAACATCTCGGTTTTTGCCTTTAAAACACCGTCCCTGTCGCCTAAAAATTCAAGGTGACAGCAACCTATGTTTGTAATTACACAGAAATTCGGCTTTACAATGCTTGAAAGCCTTGTCATTTCTCCAAAGTCGGAAATACCCATTTCAATAATAGCTACTTCTGCATCTTCCTCCATTGCAAATAGTGTCAGGGGAACACCAAGCTCGTTGTTAAAGTTTCCCTGTGTCTTATGCACCTTAAACTTTTCCTTTAGTACAGCGGAAAGCATCTCTTTGGTGGAGGTTTTTCCCACACTTCCGGTAACTCCGATAAAGGGAATTGTGAACAGACTGCGGTAGTACCTTGCAATATCCTTAACTGCATTAAGTGTACTTGCTACCTTGATTTGGGGGATTGGGCAGTCCACAATATCCTCAACAAGTGCGCAAACAGCACCATTTTCGTATGTACCGCCAACAAATTTGTGTCCGTCAGACCTTTCACCCTTAATGGCAACGAACATTGAGTCCTTAGTTGCCTTTCGCGAGTCGGTTACTATGGAGGTTACTTTGGTGGTGAGGAACTTTTCTTCACCAAAAAATTCACCGCCACAGCTTTCCAAAATTTCTTTAATAGTTAATGCTTTCATATTACTCATACTTCTTTAATGATACTTCAATAATTTTTTCGCACAGAGTTCCAAAGTCAATGCCTATAACCTGTGCTTCCTGTGGTAAAAGGCTTGTGGGTGTCATACCGGGGAGAGTGTTTGCCTCAAGGCAGTATGGACATCCCTCGTCATCAAGTAGGAAGTCAAGCCTTGCATATCCCTCAAGACCCAGCGCCTTAAATGCCCTTTCAGCCTCACTTTGGATAAGTTTTGTTGTGTATTCCTCAAGTTCAGCAGGACAAACATCCCTTGTTTTTCCCGCCTGATACTTGTTTACATAGTCGTAAAATCCGCTTTCGGGGATAATCTCAATAATAGGCAAAGCCTTGTTGTCAATTACTCCCACAGAAAGCTCCCTGCCCTTTACATACTGTTCAACAAGAATTTCCTTTTCCCAAAGAAAAGCCTCGTTAACAGCCTTTTCAAAATCTGCCTTATCCTCGACAATGGAAACACCAACGGAGGAACCCCCGCTACAAGGCTTTACAACACAGGGGAAACAGCACCAACGCTTTATCTCACCTGTCTTTACATCATTAGGTGTAAAGATTTCTCCCATAGGGGTGCTTATTTTGTTCTGTCTTAATACACTCTTAGTAAGACCTTTGTTCATTGCAACAGCAGAGCCAAGGTAGTTTGCACCGGTGTACTTTATTCCTAAAATATCAAAGGTTGCTTGAATCTGTCCGTTTTCGCCCACACCACCGTGGAGAGCCAAGAATGTTATGTCGGCATTTCTGCAAATGTCAACCACATTTGCTCCCAAAAAACAGTCGCTTTTATCTTTTCTTGATGCCTTTACCTGCTCCAAATCGGGAACAAGCTCGTCAACCTTTACATCCTTTGCAAAGGAATAATTTTCTGCAAAAAGTCGGTCAATATCGCAGTTTTCATCCTCATAACCCATAAACACATCAAGTAGTACAACGCTGTGACCCTTTTCCTTTAGTGCGTTATAAACCTTTGTGCCGGATACTATGGATACATTTCTTTCACTGCAAAGTCCGCCTGCTAAAACAACAATTTTCATCTCATTCTCCTATAATCTTAATTAAGGCATGTTTTCTTCTCATGCCGTCCATTTCGTAATAAAAAATCTGCTCCCATGTGCCAAAGTCCAGTCTTCCGTCAGTTATGGCACAAACAACCTCTCTGCCCATAATAGTGCGTTTCAGGTGGGCGTCGGCGTTGTCCTCAAAACCGTTGTGAGAATATTGGCTGTATGGCTTTTCGGGAGCCAACTTTTCCAGCCATTTTTCGTAGTCGCTGTGAAGTCCCGGCTCGTCATCATTGATAAAGACAGATGCGGTTATGTTCATTGCGTTGACAAGTACAAGTCCCTCTTTTACACCGCTTTCGTCAATGGCTGACTGCACATCTCGTGTTATGTTCACAAGACCTCGGCGTTTTGGGAAGTTAAACCAAAGTTCTTTTCTGTAGCTTTTCATAAAAACCTCTTAAAACATAAAGGAATCCATACCCCAAAGGGATACCTCGTCAAATTTTACATACACATTCTTTCCCTCAATGCCAAGCTCCTCCTTTGCAATTTCGCAAAGTCTTGCTGTAAGGTTGGTGTAAGCGTCCTTTGTAGAAGAGCCAAAAATTTTCACCTCAAAAATAGCACAGGGATTTTCGTTTGTACCTCTAAAGTACAGCTTGCATTCGTCCTGCAAATTCACCATCAGGGAAGAGGGTGACTTGCCGGGAATCAGTGTAATGGCATTTGTAATTTTCTCCGCCAATGATTTTTCGTTTTCGGCAGGGATTTTTACAGAAAATTTTGCGTCAATAAAGGGCATAAGGACATCTCCTTTTACATAATATAAGGTCATTATAATACATATCATAAAAATTTTCAATGAAAGGGTTTATATTTTGAGAAAACACCTGTTGAGCAAGGAAAAATCTATATATAAATAATAGTATTGCTATAAAAACATTGACTATTTTTATGTATCATTGTAAAATTATATTATTAAGAGTTTTTTGTGAAGAAAATTCGGGGTTTGACCCTACACTGTTATTAAGACGAGTGTAATAATGATAGAGGGTGATTTTGATGAAAAGACAGGACTATATCAGCTGGGACGAATACTTTATGAGTATTGCCCTCCTTGCCGCACAGCGAAGTAAGGACCCAAACACACAGGTGGGTGCTTGTATTGTCAGCGGAAAAAACAGCCCTTATCCCGAAAATGTGATTATTTCCACAGGGTACAACGGTTTTCCTTTTGGTTGCTCCGATGATGAATTTCCTTGGGAAAGGGAAGGCAACGCAAACGACACAAAGTATCCATTTGTTGTACATTCCGAGCTTAATGCAATTCTAAATGCCGGCGGAAAAAGCCTTAGCGGTGCAAGGATTTATGTGTCACTTTTCCCTTGTAACGAATGTGCCAAGGCAATTATTCAGTCGGGAATTGAGGAAATAGTGTATCTATCCAACAAATACAAGGATACAGACAGCACCAAAGCATCGGAGAGAATGTTGACATCAGCAGGCGTTAAGCTGACACAGTTTGTACCTGAAAAGGATAAAATAGTGTTGGATTTTAATATTGAATGATAAACAAAGCCTCCATCGGATGAGGTATTCCCTTGCTAAGGGAAATGCCCCAACGGGGCAAAGGGTTTGCCGTTTTCGCCAGAAAAGCTGTCACGCCTTGCGTGACTGGGGGAGCGAAAAAGTAGTCAATATATCTTGCTTTGTCTTTAGATGTGAAAGTATGAACCAGAACAATAAACCATACTACAATCTAAAGACAAAACAAGCAAAAGAGAACACTTTTTCCCTCCTTCCACCGCAAGCGGTCCCCGGCAGATTATAATATCAAGTGCAACACCAAAAATAAATATAGACTTCACAGCAACCAAAGTGTAAAATGTAAGTTACCACACAAAACACAACACGGAGGTTACCATGAAGTCATATACACAT
>JAXESA010000101.1:0-11127 GCA_034116205.1 Ruminococcus sp.
ACCGCCGCCTCTGTGACGAACAGTGATTCTACCATAAGAGTTACGACCAGCGTTCTTCTTGATTGGCTGGAGCAAGCTCTTTTCAGGTGCTACCTTTGAAAGAGATGAGTAATCAGTAACCGACATATTACGACGAGCGTTTGTGGTCGGCTTATATACCTTAATGGCCATTTGATTTCACTCTCCTCATGATGGCTTTGCGGGGTTTATGGTACACCCCATACATTCTGCCTATTATATTAGTATAAAATTTGTAATATTTAGGCTTACATCATGCCTTCAAAAAATTCGATGCTCTTGCTGTCCTCAGTAAGTGTAACAACAGCTTTTTTCCAGCACTTTGTGTAACCCTGTGTTCTGCCCTGTCTTTTAAGACGGCCACGAACATTAACTGTGTTAACCTTTGCTACCTTTACCTTGAAAGCTTCCTCAACAGCGTTTGCGATGTCAATCTTTGTAGCTGTCTTAGCAACTTCAAAGGTGTACTTCTTTTCTGCAATACCCAGCATTGACTTTTCAGTAATAACAGGGCGGATTATAATGTCATGTGCAATCATGCGTACACCTCCTCAATCTTAGCAATAGCTTCCTCGGCAATTACCAGCTTGTCTGCATTGAGAATATCATAAACATTGATTTCGTTGTACTGACAAGTCTTAACACCAGGGATGTTGTTAGCTGACTTGATAACCTTGCTGTCAACTTCCGGAAGAACGATAAGTGTCTTCTTTTTAGAGTCGATAGCGTCAAGCATCTCAACCATAGTCTTTGTCTTGTAGTCGTCGCAAACAATCTTATCAACAACGATAAGCTCATCGGACGCAACCTTTGAGGATAAAGCGGACTTCATAGCAAGTCTCTTTACCTTCTTATTTACACTGAAGCTGTAGTCTCTTGGCTTTGGAGCAAATACGATACCACCGTGTGTCCACTGTGGAGATCTTGTTGAACCCTGTCTTGCACGACCTGTTCCCTTCTGTCTCCAAGGCTTTCTACCGCCACCGGATACCTCTGCACGAGTCAAAGCGCTCTGTGTACCCTGACGCTGATTAGCAAGATAGAGAACTACCATCTGGTGCATTACTGCTTCGTTTGGCTCAATAGCGAAAATCTCATCCTTAAGGTCGATTGTCTTTGCCTTTGAACCCTTCATATCAACAACGTTAATACTTGGCATTTGTAGTCCCCCTTTCTTAAGCCTTTACAGAATCTTTAATTACAACGATGCCGTTGTTAGGACCCGGAATTGCGCCCTTAATAGCAACGAGGTTGTTTTCTGCGTCAACCTTTACAATTTCAAGATTCTGAACTGTAACATTTTCAGCACCTAAGTGACCTGCCATCTTCTTGCCCTTAAATACACGGGAAGGGGATGAACAGCAACCCATTGAACCACCGTCACGAACGCAAGGGCCTGAACCGTGGGTTTCCTTAAGTCTCTGGAAATTCCAGCGCTTAATAACGCCTGCAAAGCCTTTACCTTTGCTCTTACCGGTAACGTCAACCTTGTTACCAGCTTCAAATACATCTGCTTTGATGATGTCGCCTACGTTGTAAGCATCTGTGTCTTCAAATCTGAATTCCTTAAGAACCTTCTTTGGAGCAACATCAGCCTTGTCAAAATGACCCTTCATAGGCTTGTTTACCTTGTGTGGCTTCATATCGCCGTAGCCCATCTGAACTGCTGCGTAGCCATCACTGTCAACTGTCTTTTTCATTGAAACAACACATGGGCCTGCTTCAACAACAGTTACAGGAACAAAATGTCCCTTTTCGTCGAAAATCTGAGTCATACCGACTTTCTTTCCGATTAATGCCTTTTGCATTACTTTTTCCTCCTTTTAGGTTATTGGTCGGTTTCCCGACATTGACCCTGTCTACCGGTAGGTTGAACGAAAACTATAATTTGATTTCGATTTCAACGCCTGCAGGGAGCTCAAGGCTCATAAGAGCTTCGACCGTCTTGTTTGATGGTCTTAAAATATCGATAAGTCTCTTGTGAGTTCTCATCTCAAACTGCTCACGGCTGTCCTTGTACTTGTGAACAGCACGAAGAATTGTAACAACCTGCTTCTGAGTTGGAAGTGGCACAGGACCGGAAACCCTTGCCCCTGTTCTCTTGGCTGTCGCTACGATTTTCTCAGCAGATTGGTCAACCAACTGATGATCGTAACCCTTGAGTCTTATACGAATTTTTTCCTTGACTGCCATAATAACGCCTCCTTAATCTTTGTATTGAGTTGGCGGGCGTGCTTTAAACTGATAACGCTTCCGGGTGTTTCGCACCCCTGCATTAAAAAAACCGGATGAATTTGTATTCATTCGGACAGTATAAAGCGCAGACGAGCAGAACTATCCCAAAGGATATTGCTCGAAAATCTTAACTTAATCGCCCGGTTTAAAATCGGACATACTCCACGGAAAAACCGGCATTTTTCAGCCGCAACCTCCCGCTTCTTCGCATATCTATCGCAGTCACGCAAGATTTATTATACTATATAGGGCGTTATTTTACAAGTTATTTCAAAATTTATATATAGAGAATTTGTTAGAATTTCTAAAATAATTTTTGTATATTTTGCATAATGAAAACCATCTTAGATTTAATATAATAATTTTACCCAAAAACGGGAGTATTCCCCATTCTACAGGAAATAATTACTACATTGTAAAAACAGCGGCTGTTACTACAGAACCTACAATAAGGACAGCACAGATAATTGCAACAACCCTGACAATCATCATCTTTCTCTTTCTTTTCTGCTGGTAATTCATTTTATCATCTCCAAAAGGGTAATTTGCATAATTCAATACGCTATAATTGATTATATCACACTTGATTAATTTTTTAAAGAGTTATATTATATTAAGGAAAGGACGGTGCATTTTTATGTTACACATCTATTACGGAAACGGCAAGGGAAAAACCACTGCTGCCATTGGAGTGGCTGTAAGGGCAGCCGGTTCTAACAGAAATGTTCTTTTTGCTCAGTTTCTGAAAAGTGAAGAATCCGGAGAAAGAAATTCTCTAAGGCTGATACCTACCATTGAGCTTTTGCCCTGTCCTGATAAAATTAAGTTTGTCAAGGATATGACAGAGGAGGAAAAGCTACAGTGCAAGCAGGATTGCCGAAACACCTTTGACTCCTGCATTATGCGTGTTCTTCGTGGTAATTATGATATGGTTGTCTTTGACGAAATTTTCTGCGCAATAGAAAACGGTATGCTTTCAGACAGCGAGCTTTTTGATTTTCTTGCAAATCTGCCTAAAAACATTGAGGTTGTGCTTACAGGCCATAACCCTAGCGAAAGGATACTCTCCTTTGCCGATTATGCCACAGAAATGAGAAAGGTTGCACACCCATTTGACAAGGGCATTACCGCACGAAAGGGCATCGAATACTAAACAGAAATTGTTAATACAATATACAAGGAAAGCTCTGAGGAACACCCTCAGAGCTTTTTTACTATCAGATTTCTATTAGATTTTCTCCGCAACTTCGCCAAGTCTTTTATAGATTGAATTTTCAGGCACATATCCCCTTACGAAAGAAAGTGGATATACATTGGTGTTTTTGCCGATTACAGTGCCGGGGTTAAGGACAGAGTTGCACCCAACCTCAACATTATCACCAAGCATTGCACCAAACTTTTTAACTCCTGTTTCAATCTTTTCACCGTCAAACATAACGGTTACAAGGCTCTTATCACTTTTAAGATTTGAAGTTATAGCACCTGCACCTGTGTGGGATTTATAGCCAAGAATACTATCGCCGATGTAGTTGAAGTGGGGAGTCTGAACCTCATCAAACAAAATAGAGTTCTTTAGTTCTGTTGAGTTACCCACAGTTGCACCCTTACCGATAATTGCATTACCTCTAATAAAAGCACACTGACGCACCTGGGCATTCTCATCAATAATCAATGGACCGTGAAGATAGACGGAATCAAACACCTTTGCCGACTTGGCAACCCAGATGTTCTCTCCCCTTTTTTCAAAAATTTCAGGGTCAAGGGTGTTACCTTTCTTTATTATAAAATCACCGATAAGAGGCAGAGCCTCCCAAGGATAGGTCAAATTTTCAAGAAGTTCTTTTGCTATTGTTCTGTCAAGATTGTACAGGTTGTTAATGGTCAGTCGTTTCAAGCTGAGACACTTCCTTTGCTATAATATTTTTCCGTTCTAACAACGCTTTAAAGCCTGTTTTCTTCATAAGATAGCACACCAATACCGCAACTGTGGAGCCAAGCACGATTCCCACCAAAACATCTGATGGAAAATGCACAAAAACGTACACTCTGGAAAAAGCAATGATTCCGGAGAAAATGAAAGCCGGAATACTCCAAGCCTTTTTCTTAACAGTCAGCAAGACCGCAGTTGCCGCAGCAAAGGCGCTGGCTGAATGGTTTGAAGGAAAGCTGTAGGAATTTGGTTTTTCTACAAGCATATCAACATTATTCACCAAATTGCAAGGACGAACACGACAAACTATATTCTTGATTCCACACTCTGTAATAAGGGTGTCAATACCCATTGCCAGCAAAATTGCAAAACCGCAGTACCGTGTACGCTTAAAGAAAATAAGAACAATCGCTATGGCAATCCAAATTAATCCGCTATTCTGCATATTGCTAAATAGAGGCATCAAAAAATCCATAACGCTGTTTCTTAAATTATCTTGAATCCAATACAGGATACTAAAATCTATATTAGTAATAAAATCTATCATACCTTAATCCAAATTCTCACTTGCCAAAGCGATACTTCAGTTTATCCTCTATGTTACTAAACAGTGTTTGCACATTAAGAGGAGGGAGTTGATTTTCATACATTTCTATCTCCGCCTGTTCACATTCTTCCTTATCTCTCTTTAAAGATAAAACAGTTGAGATGCAGTCCAAAGAGAATATCACAGCAAGGATAACTGCAATCCACAGTTGAATATTACTTGGAACGAGGTAAATCAAATCCAGAAACAGAGGATGAATTGCCTTGCAAAGCAACAGGCATAATGTGCCAAAGCAGGCTGCACCCAAAAGGCATATTCTGCTTTTATAATTAAATTTTAAATTGCTGTAATCCCACCATTTTTTATGGAAAACCTTTTCCAAAACTACTGCTGTCATATACTCTACAGCAGTTGCAACAACCATACCACCAAAAAAAGTGACTAAGGCACTATCCGTTCTGCCGAAGAAACAAAAAATCATAAGAACTGCTCCTCCGCCATATAACGGGCAATAAGGTCCCTTTAAGAAACCGGAAGAAATAAACTTCTTTTCTTGAATTGTATAGATAGCAGTTTCATAAAGCCAGCCTATAAAGCTATATATAATAAATGCCAAAAAATATTGTACTAAGTTCAAATCCCACATCTCCTTGGAATCAGGCTCTGCTTCTACTCAATACTGAACGAAGCGAAAACGCCCACTCTCTAACAACCTCTTTTGATGTGCATACCTTATCAAAGTAGCAGATAACATATGCTTCTCTTGTTTTTGGAGGCACAATTGTCAAAGGCCACATATGTTTTTTGATAATTTCCTTTTCCTTATCACTTAGCAAAAAGATATTATTTGCATTATTCAGAGCAATAGAGGGATGATGAAATCCGTGCAAGCTTACCCTTTGCTCTTTATCGTGCCAATCGTAAAGAAATAAATCGTGGAGCAGTCCTCCCCTTGCAGCAGAACGGTAGTCAAGCTTAAATCTTCTGCAAAACAAAAAGCTTCTAAAGGCTACAACCATACAATGATCAAATGTTGAAGTTTTTCCGTGTTGAGTATAACTCTTCATTTTTTGTACTTGTTCACTTTCCAGCAAATCTTCTATACAGGACAAAAAAAGAGAAATCTCCTTTTCACAAGCACGGTCGAAAGCACAGTTTAAACTTTGGCTTATCATATCATCATTCCTAAATTCCTTTATTTTCATTGGTATTATATCATTTTTTGCCGTCTTAGGGCAACGGTAAAAAAATAAAAATAAACAAAACACTTGTTATGTACTTTGTTCAATTATCACAAAACAAAACTTTTAAAACTCATCAGAGAGAAGTTCCATTCTGTGCTTATACTCCTCCTGTCCAATTCCATCGCTGTCATAAAGTTCCTGTACTCTGTTCTTTGTTGTTTTAAGTGCATCTTCGTCCTTTATGAGCTGATTTTTCCACAGCAAATAATTATCCTCGGTGATTATGCACTCCCGTTTTGCCTGATACAAAGTTTCAAGTTTATCAAGAAGTCCCACATCACCGTTACTTAAAAATTCCTTTAAAATCTGATGAGTGTCCTGCACAAGCTCTTCCTTTTCCTTTTCAAAAACAGCTCTGTTCTTTTCACCCATATTATGTTTCTTTTCAATTCTGCTAAGTGCAAGTCTGTATTCGTCAATGATGTCCTCCGGTCTGAAGTCAAAATCCAGCTTTACCTTTGCCACTCGTACCAATGAGTTCTTTGGCTGACCTGTCTTTGCCCCTAAGGACTGAAGTACCACAGATATAGTGCTTACAATCAATGTAACAATGGGAACACACCACAAATACCACAGCAAATTTGCACTGATAATCAGCATATAGGTTGAAACTGCAATAACAACAATGTTTATAATTGAAACAGGCAGATGAATATATTTGCGGTTCAGTAGAACATCAATAACATTCACTGCAACACAAAGCACAAGGACAATCATCAAGGGAATGTTTTTCTGCCACTCATGGGTTATGGCAGCACCGATTACTATGGCAATGTACTGTAATGCTGTTAGCAGTAGTAAAACAGTATTACATATCCAAAGGATATTTTTGTTAACTTTGTATTTACTCTTAATATTACTTATAACGCCCATATCACTTAGTCCTTTTACGGAAGTATATTACTATTTTGACTATACAAGCACCTACCATAAATGAGCCTACATAGGTCATCATCTCCTGATAGCTAGAGAAGAAACCCCAACCGGTAACAGCAAGCACCTTCCACCATACAGAGAGGAAAACACCCACAACACCAATAAAGATAATGTCAAGGATAAGCTCAGAGATTTTATTTGTCTCAGAAAAAAGCATAACCCCTATTACAACGCTTACACACACCATTGTCAAAATCACAATCCAGTTGCTGTTGGAAAGAGCGCTGTTTGTTTCGGTAACGCTTGATGAGGTAGATATTGCTGACAGTATAGATTTTTTAACATTAACTCTGGCAAATATAATCAATGCCAAAACAACATCACACACAAATAAGGTTGAAAACTTTTTCACTATAACCACTCCTTACAGAAGTAATACCAATCCTGAATAGAATTGATATAGGTTTTGCATAGGCTTTTGGTCCGCCTGACAGGGGTCGAACCTGCTATCTTCAGAATCGGAATCTGATGCGTTATCCAAATACGCTACAGGCGGATACCTATGGAAACGATGAGTAAATCACACTTAACGATATTTACGCATTATTTCCTACACACCTTGATTATAGCACAAGATATTGTGTTATCTTTCTTTAAAGGAATTATAAGTTGAAAACAGGAATAAAATGCAATGAACTTATTGCATATTAAACAAATTTATAAAGTTAAATATGTGCAATATGTTGATGAGAAGATATATAGCCCCAAGGACTATCATTATGATATTTACTGCTTTAACAATATTTTTACTGCTTACAGGAAGTGCATAAAAAATATAAGACATAAGAATAAAAGGCAAAATGCACTTTACAAAAAAGCATAAAAGGGGTTTATCAAGAAGATTAACCATAAGAGGATTCGCCTCAAAAAAGCCGTCATAACGGAGAAGTGTGACAGTACAAAGCCAATCCGAAAAGTTTAGAAAAATCATAAGTAATATCTTTTGCCTACAAAGAACAACCTTTTTCATATCAATATCCATTCCAACACCTCCCTATATTTTTTCAGCATTAACACAAAAAATACCCTTTTCAAAAAAAATTAAATTTTTTCAAAAAAATTGTTGACAACAACCTTTAGTTATGATATATTAAATAAGCGTCAAGTGAACGACACAATTCGCTGGTGTAGCTCAGTTGGTAGAGCAGCTGATTTGTAATCAGCAGGTCGGGGGTTCAAGTCCGTCCACCAGCTCCAAAAGAAGCCTACTGTATTTCGGTAGGCTTTACATATGGGAGATTTCCCGAGTGGCCAAAGGGGACAGACTGTAAATCTGCTGGCGATGCCTTCGGTGGTTCGAATCCACCATCTCCCACCAAGAAAAAGACGATTGTATTAACAATCGTCTTTTTCTTTTCGGAACAAATACAAAGAACCGAATCTGTATGACAAAAAAGCCTAAGAAAATGAATAAGAATACTGATTGGACGCCAGTTCTTATATCATCAATCTTAGACTTAATTGTAGGAATAATCCTAATCATTCTTGACAGGTTGTTTAGATAACAACGCGGATGAGCTACAAAGAAATCTGTAGTCCATTACCACCGCTACCATTATAAAAAAATTATGGTGAGGAGTCAACATTATGAGGATAATTCTTTGTTTATCGGCTAAAACTTTCCGCCGCCTCCGCCGTGAGTCGAACCGGAGGAAGAAGTATGTGTACTTGAACCGCCGGAATCGTTATCCTTTGGTCTTGCCCTTCTGTCAAGGTGAGAATAAAGGAAGAAGTCACCTGATTGTGTAACGTTCATACTTCCGTTTCTAACATAACTGGATGCCGCAGGCTGGAATCTGACGGACTTCAGCTTGCTTTTCATATATAAAACAACAATTATTGCAAACACAAAACCTATACCAAGGGCTATTAACACATTAAACCATATCTTAAACGGCTCTTTGGGCAAATTGCCTACATCATAAGGCTCATCTGTTTTAGCCTGTGTGATAAATTGGTCGCACAAATCAGCATAGGTAGAGAATGCCTTGTAGTATTCCCCATCGCTGAGGTAAGGCAGGAATTGCTCTGACATATACTCTCTACCTGCATCTGTAAATGCAGTAATAGCGTATCCTGATGTGGAAATATGCCAGTCGTTATCCTCAATGCTTACAAGAAGTAACAAACCATCCCTGTTTTCACCAATCCCATAACCGCAATAGTCGAAAACATTGTCGGCGTATTCCTGTGGGGTATAACCCTCAAGGCTGTCTGTTGTCACTACAACAATATCCATCTCCTGATTTTCGCTTATATTGTCAAGCTGTGACAACAGTGATGTTTCTTCGCTGTCTGTCAAAAGGTCAGCATCGTCCATAAGTCGTGACAGACTTTCTTCTGCACAAACAGGTATCGCTGCGGAAAAACAAATAACAACAGCAAACAATACCGATAGTAATTTTCTTTTCATTTTTCACAGCCCTCCTTACAACAGCCACCACAAATAGGTCAGTCCAAAGGTTACTGCACTTGCAATACCCCAAAGTCCAAACAGCCATTTTCTGAATGCGGATTTATCTGTGGGCAAATCTCCCACCAATTTACCGGTCTGTCCGTTCATAGCAAAGGTGTATTTTTCGCCCTTCCAAGTGGTATTTAAGAGCCACACAGGATAAAGGGCATACTTTGCTTTTCCGTTATGTAGGCAAATGCTTGTTGACTCAGGAACAACAGTAGAATACCCCTGAACAGTTGATGCAAAGGCATCTGCTGTACTTTTCTTAATTCTCTCATTTGCACGGTTGATGCTTTGCTCGGCATTAACATCATACTTGTCGGCTAAATATCCGGATAAATATGCTGTTTGGAAATCAACAGCATCGGAGAAATTAAAAGGCTCAATGGACTCCATAAGGTCGTCCGCCATCTTTGAAGAGCCGTCCACAGGAACACGCTCAAAGCCTATTGAACCACCTCTGAGAACTGAAAAATAGCTTGTTTCGGTGTAATCATAGTCGCTGTCGCTCCACGTGCGAACTCTGGTTGCTTTGTAGCGAATATTTGCGTCGGCGTCTGCATCAAACAGCCAAAACGGTACATAAACACCCTTGATTTCGTCAATATGGTTTTCGTCCTTAAATACCTTTGGAAGTAACCTCTTGCCCTGATAATGCTTTTTAAGAGCCTCTTTTGCGGCTTTTTTGTCAAGCTTAAAGGGTATAACATAGTCAGGCTTTAATGCTCCCGAGAACTGTCCCATCATTACAACAGGGTTTCCGCAGAACGGGCAGGATGTGGCGCCGGTGGTTTCGTCACCCACAATTTCACCGCCACAGGATTTACATACATATGTTCTCAGTCCGTCTGCCTCTCCCTCCTGCCAGTCACCTCCGGCAGAGGTTTCCCAATTCATATCGTCAGCCTGTTCATTCTTTAGGGCATCATCATAGGCTTTCAAGGTTTCCATTTCAAATTCAGTGTCACAGTAGGGGCATTTCATCTTTTGAATATTGCTGTCAAAAGCAATGGCTCCTCCACAGCACGGACACTTGTATTCTTGTAATACAGGCAAAATCTTCACTCCTTTTTAAATGGAAACGCTGATTAAATCAGTCAAAACGCTGTTTAATCAGCATTTCTTTGGTATCAATTAGTTTTTACTGCTTGTCGTTATCATCAAATATATCGCCGCATTCAGGGCAGAATTTTGGTGGATTGTGAGGGTCCTCAGGCTGCCAACCGCACTTGTCACATCGATAAAGAGGTGCTCCCTCAGGCTTTTTTGCACCGCACTCAGCACAGAACTTGCCTTTATTTACAGCACCACAGGAACAAGTCCAACCATCTGCATCAACAGGTTTTTTGGAACCACACTCAGGACAGAATTTTCCTGTTGCTGTTGCTCCGCATTTGCACTTCCAAGAATTTGCCTGTTGAGGCTCCGGCTTTTTGCTGCCACATTCAGGGCAGAAATTACCTGTTGCCGTTGCACCGCAGGAGCATTTCCAACCATCTGCCGGGGCTGACGGTGTAGGTGCAGGTGTGGACTGCTGTTGTGCCTGTTGTTGTTGACCCATGGCAAACAGATTTTGTGCGTTCATTCCGCCTGCCTGTTGAGCCATACCCATACCCATAAAGCCTGTAAATGCACCGGCTTCATTTTCTGCTGCTGCTTTCATAGCATCTGCTTGAGCACCAACCAGTGTTGCTGCTGCCATTGAAGGGTCACGCATAACTGCAGTACGCTGAGCCTGTTTAATCATTTCAGCATCTTC
>JAXESA010000102.1:0-5387 GCA_034116205.1 Ruminococcus sp.
CAAGGTCGCCCATCTGTGAGCAAGTAACCTTGTTTGTTCCCTCTGTGTAAATATCAGGCGTTCTGTTGTTCTTTAGAACAATGTTAACAGCCTCTTCAATAGCGTCAGCTGCAGAAGGTTCGTCAAGTGAATATCTAAGCATCATAGCTACTGAAAGAATTGTTGCAAGTGGGTTTGCAATATTCTGACCTGCAATGTCAGGTGCAGAACCGTGTATAGGCTCGTAAAGACCTCTGTTAGAGTCTGAAAGGGAGGCAGATGCAAGCATACCGATTGAACCGGAAATCATTGATGCCTCGTCGGAAAGTATGTCACCAAAGATATTGTTTGTAAGGATAACATCAAACTGACCGGGGTTGATAACAAGTTGCATTGCTGTGTTGTCAACATAGAGGTGGTTAAGTTCAACCTCAGGATAATCCTTGGAAACCTCAATTACTGTTTCTCTCCAAAGACGAGATGCCTCAAGAACATTTGCCTTGTCAACAGAGGTTACCTTTTTGTTTCTCTTCATAGCCATATCAAAGGCAACCTTGGCAATTCTCTTGATTTCAGAAACCTTGTATTGCTCGGTGTCGTAAGCCTCAAGTTCACCGTCGGCTGTTCTTCTTCCTCTTTCACCAAAGTAAATCCCGCCTGTAAGTTCACGAACAACCATAACATCAAGCTTTTCACCGATGATTTCGTCCTTGATTGGAGATGCACCCTTGAGTGGCTCAAAAATAACAGCAGGACGGAGATTTGCAAAAAGTCCCAACGCACCACGAATGCCCAAAAGACCTGCCTCAGGTCTGTCCTTGCCCGGGAGCTTGTCCCACTTTGGACCGCCAACTGCACCAAGGAGTACGGAGTCGGCCTCTTTACATTTATCTATTGTTTCCTGTGGAAGCGGTGTGCCCTTTGCGTCAATTGCACATCCACCAAGGAGAGCCTCGTCATATTCTACGCCAAAACCAAATTTTTCAGAACAGCAGTCAAGTACCTTTACTGCCTGATTAACAATTTCAGGGCCGATTCCGTCGCCCTTAAGCAAACAAATTTTATATGTGTTCATAATTATTCCCCTTTATATTTTACATTACCACTTTATATTGTAGCACAAAATTATTTTGATGTAAATATCTGTAAGAAATTAGCGTTATTATTACACTAATCCTCTTCCTTAATTAGCGGTATCTTTTGAAACACCTCACACACCTTGTCCCTTTGCCAAAGTAGTGGAGTTATACGCACAGAGTAACCGTAGCCACCATCCATTACCCAGTCAAAGGGCTTTGCCTGTGGCAGTCCGTAAATTGCAAGTAATGTCATAATTACACCACCGTGGGTTACAATTATGCTTTCGGTTGTGCCGGTTTTCATAAGTCCTGTCACAATATCCTCAAACATACGACAAATTCTTCTTGTAAAATCGGCAGAGCTTTCTCCACGGGGAGGTTTTATATCATTACAACCGCCAATCCACTTTTTAAAGTCCTCATCGTCCTTTAGCTCATCGGCAGTTTTCCCCTCCCATTCACCAAAGTTACATTCAGTTAGCTGGTCAATAACTATCGGCTTAAGATTTGGATATATAATCTCACAGGTTTCCTTGCATCTTTTTAATGGACCTGTAAAGAGGGCAGTACCTCCGGGGTACTTCATATTGTGGTCAAGTTTTTTTAGTTCCATTTTTCCTTTGTCGGAAAGTGGTACATTGGTTGTGCCTATATATTTACCCTTATGGGTTTCGTCAATATTTCCATGGCAAATAAAGTGTATGTAGTATGACTTCATAATAACTCCAATCTTTACAATATGTAAAATTTATATTATACTTACTGTATAAGGATGTGATTAAATGAGCAAAGCATTTGGAAACACAATAGCTTATCTTAGAAAAGAAAAAGGCATAAGCCAAAAGCAAGCATCAGAGGACCTGGCAATAAGTCAGGCTTTGTTATCCCACTATGAAAAGGGAATCAGGGAATGCAGTCTTGACTTTGTTGTGAAAGCCGCCGACTACTACGGTGTGAGCTGTGACTACATTCTTGGGGTGTCTGCTCAAAAAAATCCCGGAGAAATTGAGGAAACTACCAACAAACAGGAAAACAAAGCAATGCTGGAAAACCTGAACAGGAGGGTAATTGTAAACACCGTTGACTTCATTTTCAGAATACTGATGGAGATTAACGAAAGGGAAATTACCAAGGCATCAGCGGAAATGATGATGTCAAGCCTCTACTCCGTAATCCGTTTACTGTACAAGAACAACAGCAGTAACGACGAAGAATTCTTTAAAAAACCCTCTTGTAGCTATATAAGCCGAAATAATGCCCTGTTTGAGGATAGACGTGCTAAGCTGTCGGAAAGCATAACGGAGTACTCCAAAAGCAGAAATAAAGAAAAGGTTGACCTTTCTTACAAAATAATCAGCGAAAAGTACAGCGACCTTGCGTCCTCTGTGCTGAACCTTATTCACAACACAGAAAAGCTAATGAAATAATTTTTAAATCCACATAGTTAACTATAACTCTGTATTGTTTTATTCTGTATTGTTATATCTGTATTGTATTGGTACCCATTTTCGGGTACCCCCCTACCCGAATTTGGGTACCCCCCTACCCATTTTCGGGTACCTTATGAACATTTTTTTGCCGTAGGGGTACCCATTTTCTGGTACCCTATCGGGAGGTAATTTTAGGGTATATATACTCTCAAAAATATTAAATTAGGCTGTCACAATTTGTATTGCGACAGCCCTTTTTAAACCCATATCTGTCATAACAAAATTCAGGATATAATTAATTATCAGCCCATTGTTGATTCCTGAGAAGTAGGCTCTTCACCCATAGAAACACGAATTGAAACTGTCTTTCCGTACTCAATCTGGTCGCCTGCTCTAAGATTATTATAATCAATAACCGTATTGTTTGGATACTTTGAATTGTATTCAGTTTCCTGCATTACAAGTACACCTGCGTTTTCCAGCAACTTTGCTGCTGTTTTTATATCCTTACCCTCAATATCAGGTAAAGTTCTCATCTTCTTACCTTTACTTATGGTAATTGAAATATTAACAGGGTCCTCTTTTGAGGTGATTGGTGTACCGGGAGCCGGGGTCTGTTCACAAATATAACCCTCTTGAATCTTGTCATTAAACTGTTCTTCGTAACTAACATTGAGTATGTATTTGTCGGAATTCTTCAATTCCTTTTCAACGGAAGAATATTTTTTGCCCACAAAATTCTCCACAGTTGCTCCCTTCCAAGGAGCTGTTGTGGTGGTACCTTCAATACTTCCCTTGTTAGTGTCAATAAGTCCGAAGCAATCTGTAGCAACAAGAATAATTCCTATTCCCACAAAAACAACCATTGAAATAAGAGCTGCAATAAGAGTGGTTCTTTTTGACTTTGAAAGCTTTTTCTTCTCTTCTTTTTCACCAATCTCTGCAAGGCTTGCAGTTTTGCTTATTTCTTCCTGAATAGCCTGAGCAGTTGGGGCAACAGAAAGCTGACTTCTGAATTCGTCAAAATCCGAAATTCTGTCTTTTCTATCAACCTGTAATCCATTGGCAAGTGCGGTTACAACATGAGGAGGCAGTCTTTTTACTGTGTTTGTACTCATAAGCAAACTGCTATCCTTCAACCTGTCCTTTGCATTTGCAGGAACATGACCTGTCAATGTGTAAAACAAAGTTGCTGTAATACCGTAAATTTCGGTGAGAACATCAAGTGTAAAGTTATTTTCATACTGTTCAGGCGCAGCACATCCGCTATAAAGTTGGCTTTTAAGTGGTGTTCCTCTTTTACGCTCCATAGAAGTGCAAAAACCTGTTAACTTTAGTTTACCATCATGTGTTATAAGGAGATTTGATGGAGACACAGCATAGTGACCAATTCCCCTTTTATGCAAAGATTCCAAAGCTGAAATCAAAGGCATAAACAGTGGCCTTGCAACCTCCCACTCAAGCTGACCGTTGCTCCTCTTTAGGTATTCGTCAAAATGAATAAGGTCAAGTTTTTCTTCAATAACATACACTGTGTTATTCTCTTCAAATATGTCAAGAATTTTAATCATAACAGACATATCGTTGAGTTCTCTAACAATCTGGTAGTAAGAAATAAACTTTGACTTCAAATTTTTAAAAATAGTTTCATCATTATAACTTACAGAAAGCTCCTTTTCTCCCTTTCCTCGGTTAAACATACCGATTGGAAGAAATTCTTTTATGATGACAGGAGTTTCATTCACTTTATCAAAACCAAGGTATCTTGTGCTCTCTCCATTAGTATCAATACCTCTGCCAACTATATAACGACTTTTTAGAACAGTATTAAAGCCGAGAAAAGGCTCCGGCTGGGTTTCTGAGTTGTTAAATCCACAATGTGGACAAACCTTTTCCTCTCCAATTTCCTGCATGCAACCCATACACAAAGACATACAGTTCACTCCTTAATACAATAATTATAGTAACAATCTAAAAAAGGCATAACAACATGCCCTACTATTTATCATAGATTATAACATAGTAAGATTTCATATTCAAGAATTTTAAACTTAAGAATAATTACATTTTTGTTATCTGAAATAAATTATTGAGGGAATCTTGTCGGAATATTAGAATTATTGAAAATTACAAAAACAAGGTGACAATAATTTCAAGTATTCTACAAAAAACAAGGGGCTGTTCAATATGAACTGCCCCATAAAGATTTGATGAAAATTATAATTCTATTATAGAATTATTTTGTGTTCTTTTTAACTTCCTTTGAGCCTAAATCCTCGTCAGATGTAAACTTGTAGTCGTTGCCGGGGATGATTGCATTAAGGATAATTCCTACAAGTGAACCAACTGCAAGACCTGAAAGGGAGATTGTAACTTCGCCGATAGTAAAGGCAATAGCACCTGCTGTTGAATATGCAATACCGATTGAGAGAACAAGGATAAGAGCCATAATAAGCACATTTCTCATATTTGTAAAGTTAACCTTGTTTTCAACAATGTTTCTAACACCTACGGATGAAATCATACCGTAGAGAACAAGTGAAACACCACCAACTGTTGCTGCAGGAACAGAAGAAACTACTGCTGCAAACTTTGGTGAGAATGAGAAGAGAATTGCAAAATATGCTGCGATTCTGATTACCCTTGAATCGAATACTTTTGTAAGGTTAAGTACACCGGTGTTTTCGCCATAGGTTGTGTTTGCAGGAGCTCCGAAGAGGGATGCAAGGAGTGTTGCAGCACCGTCACCTAAAAGTGTTCTGTGAAGTCCGGGGTCAGCTATACAGTTTTTGCCGATTGTTGAGGAAATTGCAGAAACATCACCGATATGCTCAACCATTGTTGCAAGTGCAATAGGTACGATTGTGATGATTGCTGTTGTGATAAGACCCCAGTCTGT
>JAXESA010000103.1:0-3146 GCA_034116205.1 Ruminococcus sp.
AATTTATAAAGCAACTAAAGGCATTAAGGACATAATATCATAATGTTGTTATTTAAGCACTTACAGAAATGTAGGTGCATTTTTTATATTCAAATTGTCCGGAATGACGAGAAACTATCAAACGAAGTGGAAAGGAACCACGAGAAAAAACTGAAAGTGAGGTTATTTTATGAAAAGAGAAGACATTTCAAAGATTTTTGAAGGGGCAACCGAGGAACAGATTAATGCTGTCCTTGACATTAACAGCAAAGACATTGGTAGTGCCAAGAAGAAGTTGGAGATTGAAAGGGATAAATACAAAGACCAGCTTGACACAGCAAAGGAACAGCTCAAGGAGTTTGAGGGTGTAGATGTAAATGAGTTGCAGTCAAAGATTAAAACCCTTACATCAGACCTTGAAACGAAAGACACTGAATATCAGCAGAAGATTGCCGATATGGAATTTAATTCTGTTCTTGACGGTGCAATTTCAAAGTCAGGTGCAAAGAACACAAAGGCGGTCAAGGCTCTGCTTGACCTTGACACTTTGAAAACAAGTAAAAATCAGGCAGAAGACATTACAAAAGCTCTTGATGAAATCAAAAAGGATAACGACTATATGTTTACATCAGATGAGCCTTTTAAGAACCCTGTCTATAAGACAGACACAAACAATGGCAAGGGTGACCCAATGGAGGCTATAAGGTCAGCAATGGGACTTCCTGCCGAAAAGAAATAATATGAAATGAGGTTAAAAAATTATGGCAAACAACATTGAATTGGCAAAAAGTTATGTACCACTCCTTGATGAGGTATATAAGAACGCTTCTCTTACATCAGACCTTGACGGCGCAACCGAGCTTGTTCAGGCTGGTGCAAACGCAAACGAATTGATTATTCCTATGATGGAAATGGACGGTCTTGCAAATTACGACCGTAACAGTGGTTATGTTGACGGTGATGTAACCCTTACAAATCAGACCGTTGCCTGTAACTACGACAGAGGCAGAAAGTTCTTTGTTGACAGTATGGACAACGCAGAAACAGCCGGTATTGCTTTTGGCAGACTTTCAGGTGAGTTTATCCGCACAAAAGTTGTTCCCGAAATGGACGCGTTCAGGCTTTCACAGTATGCCGGTATTGAGGGTATCAGCAGGGCTTTTGGTACAATCTCTACCGGTGAAAATCTTATTAAGGCGCTACGAACAGCAACAACACAGATGGATGAGGATGAAGTACCCACAGAGAACAGAATACTTTATCTCAGAAGTGACCTTTACGGAATTGTTGACGATATGGACACAACAAAGTCAAGAAAGGTGCTTGAAAAGTTCTCCAAGATTGTTCCTGTTCCGTCAGCAAGATTTGCAACAGGCATTACTCTCAACGACGGTAAGACGGAGGGTCAGAAAAAGGGCGGTTATCAGAAGTCGGAAAAGTCCATTGACATCAACTTTATGATTATCCATAAGCCTGCTGTTATCCAGTTCACAAAGCACCAGGTGCCAAAGATTATTGACCCTGACACAAACCAGGACGCAGACGCTTGGATGTACGGCTACAGAATTGTAGGTATTGCAAAGGCTTACAAGAACAAAACAGCCGGTATCTACTGCCACACAGTTACAGATATGTCTGCCGGAGTATAAGAGGTGATTAAATGACTGCTTTTGCGGATTATAATTTTTACACAAAAGAATTTTTATGCGGTAAGAAAGCAGTCATTGATACTGCTTTTAATTTTTATGCAAAACAGGCTACACTGTACATAAGGCAACAAACCTTTGGCAACATCAACGAGGAAGAAGAAATCCCTCTTTGTGTAAAGATGTGTTGCTGTGATGTAGCGGAGTTACTCTACAAGGCAGAGCATAACGACCACAGCGGAGTAACCTCGGAAAAGGTTGGGGATTTGTCGGTTAGCTATGAAAGTGCAGACAGCCAAGGACAGGCTTTGTCAAAGAATATAAGGTCTGCAATCTACTTGTGGCTATCCGACACAGACTTATTGTACAGGGGTGTTTAGCCTATGACATTCAATGCAAAGTGTACAATCTATTTATATAATGGGGTAGGGTATGACAGGTTTGTTGTACCCTATTGCCATTACCAGGAGAACAAAGCAAGTAATGTTGTGAAAAGCGGTTTGCAAAACGCTGACGGTGTAACAGTTTACATCCCAATAGATTGCCTTGTTTTGACCCCTGACAGTACTTTAGTCCCTGCTGTGGATTTGTTCCCAGGTAAGCTAAATATTCCAAAACACACCGCACAGGATATGCTTATTAAAGGCGAATGTGATTTCGTCTTTGACAACACAGACCAACGGACTGTATCGGAGAGTATGAAGAAATTTAACAGCTTTGATTTTCACACCATAATGTCTGTTGATGTCAAGGACTACGGTTCAAAGGCTTTGCAACACATTAAAATCAGCGGAAGGTGAGTATATGAAAATCAGTCAGCCACCTAACAAATCAATCAACACTCCTAACGGTTATCTTAATTTGAAGTGGACACCTAACTTCGGTAAGCAGATGGGTGATGAGTTTTTAAAGGCTCAAAGGTTCGTTGACAGCGAATGTATAAGGCTTATGATACCTTACACACCTATGGACACAGGAGTTTTGTATAAATCTGCAATGCTTGGCACCAAGATTGGCAGTGGCGAAATTCGTCAGAATACACCTTATGCAAGGTATCTATATTACGGTGAGGTATATGGTCCCAACATTCCCATTATGGAGAACGGACAGGTTATAGGCTTTTTCAGTCCGAAAGGAAAAAGAAAATCACCAACAGGCAGACCGCTAAATTACAGTACATCAAAACATCCAAAGGCAGGTAAGATGTGGTTTGAAAGAATGAAAGCAGACCACAAGGACAGTATCCTCAGAGGGGCGTCACAAATACTTGGAGGTAATGTAAGATGAACATAATTGAGGTTGTAAAGGAAACATTACAACAGTTTCCGAAGATTTCACAGGTTTGCAATGACATTCACATTGACTTTACTGACGATATTCCCACCAATTACGGCTTATCTCCCACCGGTGACACCCTCATTAAAGAGGATATTCTGGGCAATCAAACAAGGCAACACACATTTATTCTGTACGCAGTGTTTCAAAGCCAGTCAGACTATGACAGAATGGCTAACAGCGGTA
>JAXESA010000104.1:0-5588 GCA_034116205.1 Ruminococcus sp.
GATTTTACACCGGAAGAAATCGTCATGGGTGTTTCACAGGGCGTAAGAGAGGGTACGATTATACCTGTTTTCTGTGGTGACGCACATAATACATACGGAATTGACCAGTTGCTAAACTCGTTGATTTGGCTTTCACCAAAAGCGGATTCCGGAGATGAAATCGGAACAGATGTTAATGGTGAGCCGGTTGAAGTAGCTGTTAATCCTGACGGCGCTACTGCAGCTATAGTGTTTAAGACAGTAGTTGACCCATTTGTGGGCAAGTTGAGCTATGTTAAAGTTATAAGCGGTAAAGTTTCTGCCGATACTCCTCTTATTAATATGAGGACCGGCGCAAATGAAAGACTTACTAAGGTGCTTACTGTAAGAGGTAAAAAGCAAGAGGAAGCACAGTATATAGGTGCCGGTGATATTGGAGCAATTCCAAAACTATCCGATACTCTTACGGGAGATACGCTTTGCTCTCCGTTAAGAAAGGTAGTTTTGGATGGAATCGAATATCCGGTTGCTAACTACTCAATGGCTGTTTATGCCGACAGTAAGGATGACGAAGAAAAAATCACACAGGGTATCCTCAAACTTATGGAAGAGGACCCTACAATCAAATATATACACAATCACGAAACCCACGAAAGGGTTGTTACAGGTCTCGGTGAACAACAGCTTGATGTTATTGTCAGCAAGCTTAAGTCAAAGTATAACATTGATGTTAAGTTGAAAAAGCCAAAGGTAGCATATCGTGAAACAATCCGTGGCACAGTTAAGGTCCAGGGTCGCCATAAAAAGCAAAGTGGCGGACACGGACAGTTTGGCGATGTATGGATTGAATTTTCACCTTGTGACAGCGATGGCCTTGTTTTTGAACAGACAGTTGTTGGTGGTGCAGTTCCAAAGGGATTCTTCCCTGCTGTTGAAAAGGGACTTCAGGACGCCATAAAGAAAGGTCCGCTTGCAGGATTTCCTGTTGTTGGTCTAAAGGCTAATCTCTACGACGGAAGTTACCATCCTGTTGATTCATCAGAAATGTCATTTAAAATGGCTGCTGCAATAGCTTATAAAAATGGTTTACCACAGGCTCAGCCTACACTCCTTGAACCAGTTGGTTCACTTAAGGCTACAGTTCCGGACAGTTGTATGGGAGATGTAATGGGCGAAGTTACAAAGCGCCGTGGCAGAGTGATTGGAATGGAATCCGGCGAGAATAATATGCAGGTAATTGATGCCGAGGTTCCAATGGCGGAGATGGGTGATTTTAACACATTTATCCGCCAGGCAACACAGGGCAGGGGATACTACACATTTGACTTTGTCAGATATGAGGATGCTCCGGCAAATGTTGCAGAAAAGGTTATTGAAGAAGCAAAGAAAGATTGCGACTGATATTGCCGACAAATAGCTAATAGATAGTTTTGGATTATTTCCACGGCTATTGTTCTTAAATTTGTTCTCCATTTCTTGAGAATTTTTAAATTCTCTATTCTCTTTCTTCCATTGGAAAGGACCACCTAACCGTGGTCCTTTCCTACATTTTAGGAGACTTTAGACTTATAAAATATTAACTGAGTAATAAATTGGCTCTGGGAAGAATGATGTGGTGTAATCAAGTAAATCGGATACGGAATAAGAGGTTCAGGATATGAAAAAAACTAAAAGAAAAATTTCTTTATTATTAGCTTTCATAATTCTTGTGTCGTCATTTCCGGTGTTTAGTTCCTTAAATGTTGGTGCAGGCTCAATTGTAAATGAAAAAGTTGAGGGACGAATTCTTTATAGCTATGAGTTTAAGGTATTAAAGTTGATTAACAAGGAGCGTTCCAAGAGGGGCATTAGTGAATTGAAAATGAGTACAGGACTTATGAAGGTTGCAACACGCAGGGCGGCAGAATTGTCTTTGTACTACTCTCACAGCCGACCAAACGGAGAAGAAGACGCGTTTGGTATGTATGACTGGAAATATCATGTTGGCGAAAATATTGCCATAAATCAGCCTACTCCCGAAAAGGTAGTAAAGGCATGGATGCAAAGTAATAATCACAAACAAAATATTTTAAACACAAAATACAGAAGTGTTGGAATTGGATGCTTCAAAGTTGACGGTGTTATTTATTGGGAGCAGTTTTTTGTAGATAATAAAATTAGCAAGAATACCTCTCAACCGAATAATAAGACTACTACATATGCAATTCCAATTAAAAAGAATAGGGTAAATCTTCGTCAAAAAGAAAATGTAGTTTACATTTATGTGAAGAGAACAAAAACCCTCAGAGCCTATCAGAATCCATATTCTTTAAACGGTTTTTATTTTATTACAAAGCTAAAGTATAATTGCCTTACTTTTAAAAGCAATAATAGTAGGATTGTAAAGGTGGACGAAAAGGGAAACATTACAGGAGTTCAAAGAGGAAAAACAAGTGTTATTGCCTATGTAAAAGGTTACCCCTACAGAAAATTGACTTGGGTTATAAATGTTAGGTAAGCAATAAGTAAATTCATATAACAAAACACCCCAAGCGGGGTGTTTTTTCTTTCCTATATAATAGAAATCGGGTACCGTCTTTTACAGTACCCGGTTAACTTATGCAGTTATTAAATATAATTTCAAGGGAAAATTCACCTTACAACGACCTTGCATTTTTTATATTTGTTGCTTCCGTCTTTAGCCTTACAGGTTATGTAACAGGTGCCTTTCTTAATGCCCTTAACCAATCCTTTTGAATTTACAGTTGCAACTTTTTTGTTGCTGGTTATCCACTGTACAGTTTTACTTGCACTGGAAGGAGTTATGGATTTATACAACTGTTTTGTTTTGCCTGCCTTGACCGATACGCTTGACTTATTGAGGTTAACGGAATACACCATCATCTTTGTTTTCTTTTGAAATTTTAGCTTGTTGTATTTTGTATTTGTCTGATTGCGTCCGTATTTATTCCCGTTAGGGCTGTCCATAACTTCAAGATAAAAAGAAGTAGAAAGTTTGCCGGAGCCGGTTATCTTGAATTTCATAGTTATAATGTTTGTGACTTTTCTGAAATCCATATGTTTCATAATACAAACAGAATTAAAATTAACCCTATCAGAGTGGACTTTATACATAAAACTACCAGTCTTCATTTTATTGCTAAAGCTTACAGACATTAGCTTTAGTCCGGAAGAAAACTTGGCGTATGCCTGTATATCCTCCATAACCTCAGGTGCCTGCATTGCATATGTTGCGTAAACAATTTCTCCCTTTACTGCTTTTTTACCGTTAAATGTGGTGGTTGCAGCGCTTGCTGTGCTACCAAAGGAAAAAAGTGTGACAATAATAGTAATGGCAAGAAATGCCGAAATCAATTTTTTCAAAAAATCACCTCACTTTTAATTATAGATAAAATTTATGAACAATTCAAGAATTGGTATGTAAAAAATATATGGCGAGTTTTGGTGAAAATAGATAATAAAATAAGAAAACCGCACCGAAGTGCGGTTTAACATTTTATAGTATGGGTTTATTCGATGATAGACTTACCTGACATTTCATTTGGCTGTGGAAGGTCAAGAATTTTCAGCATTGTTGGCGCAATGTCTGCAAGCTTACCGCCCTCACGAAGAGTACAAGGGTAGTTAACAACGCAGAAAGGAACAGGATTAGTTGTATGGGCAGTGAAAGGAGAACCGTCCTCTTCATACATCTTGTCGGCATTACCGTGGTCAGCTGTAATAAGAGCCACACCGTCCATTTCCTTGATTGCGTCAACAACCTTGCCTACGCAGGTATCAACAGCCTCAACAGCCTCAACAGCAGCATTGAATACCCCTGTGTGACCTACCATATCGCAGTTTGCAAAGTTGAGGATAATCATATCGTACTTACCACTCTTGATAGCGTCACAGCACTTGTCACAAACTTCGTAAGCAGACATCTCCGGTTGCATATCGTATGTTGCAACCTTTGGGGAATTAACAAGGATTCTGTCCTCGTTTTCGTACTGCTTTTCAACTCCTCCGTTAAAGAAGAATGTTACATGGGCATACTTCTCTGTTTCGGCAATTCTCAACTGAGTCATACCCTGATTGGAAATATATTCCCCAAGGGTGTTAACAAGTGACTGTGGCTTAAACGCAACATCTACATTTGGCATTGTTGCGTCGTACTGTGTCATACAGATATATGTGAGTGGGAAAAATCCCTTTTTCCTTTCAAAACCGTCAAAAGCCTCGTCAACAAGTGTTCTTGTGATTTCTCTTGCTCTGTCAGGACGGAAGTTGAAGAATACAACAGAGTCATTTTCTTTGATTGTGTCGCCGCCCTCAATTACAGTTGGCAGTACAAATTCATCTGTGATGTCCTTGTCGTAGGAGTTCTGAACAGCCTCGGGAGCAGAAACAGCTTTTTCGCCCTCTCCGTAAACCATAGCGGAATATGCCTTTTCAACACGGTCCCAACGGTTATCTCTGTCCATAGCGTAGTATCTGCCCATAACTGTGGCAATTTTGCCCACGCCGATTTTCTTCATTTCCTCTTCACATTCAATTACAAATTCCTTTGCAGATGAAGGGGGAACATCTCGTCCGTCAAGGAAAGCGTGAACATAAACCTTTGTAAGACCTGCCTTTTTGGCAAGGTTCAAAAGTCCGTAAAGGTGAGTGTTGTGTGAGTGAACACCACCGTTTGAAAGAAGTCCCATTAGGTGCAGGGAAGAATCGTTGTTCTTGGCATTTTCAATAGCCTTTGTAAGAGCCTCGTTGTTAAAGAAGTCGCCGTCCTCAATGGACTTTGTGATTCTTGTAAGCTCCTGATAAACAACTCTGCCGGCACCGATATTTGTGTGGCCAACCTCGGAATTACCCATCTGTCCGTCAGGAAGACCAACATCCATACCTGATGCACCGATTTTGGTGATAGGGTTTTCCCCGAAGATTTTGCCAATATTAGGGGTTTTGGCTGTAACGATGGCATTACCCTCGTTAAGTGAAATGCCAAAACCGTCCAAAATCATTAAAATTAAAGGTTTTTTCATTATATTCATCCTTATGCAATAGTTTAAAATTACTTTGAAGCAGCTGCAACGATTGGCTGGAACTTTTCTGCTACAAGAGAAGCACCGCCGATAAGACCGCCGTCAACATCAGGCTTTGCAAGGAGTTCTTCGCAGTTGCCAGCGTTCATAGAACCACCGTACTGGATTGTAACAGCATCAGCAACATCCTGACCGTAAAGCTTTGCAAGTGTTGCACGGATAAATCCGCAAACCTCCTGTGCCTGGTCAGCAGTAGCAGTTTTGCCTGTGCCGATAGCCCAAACAGGCTCATAAGCGATGATAGTCTTTTTAACATCTTCTGCAGATACATCAAAGAGGTCAAGCTTAATCTGTCTTGCAATAACTTCCTCTGTAATGTCGCACTCACGCTCCCAAAGGAGTTCGCCAACGCAAACGATTGGCTTAAGACCTGCTGCAAGAGCAGCCTTTGTTCTCTTGTTAACAGTTTCGTCTGTTTCGCCAAAGTACTGTCTTCTTTCGCTGTGGCCGAGAACAACATAAGGAACGCCCATTTCAGCAAGCATCTTTGGAGAAATTTCTCCTGTGAAAGCACCGCTTTCTTCCCAG
>JAXESA010000105.1:0-3716 GCA_034116205.1 Ruminococcus sp.
AGACAGGCTGAAATTGTTGACATAAAAAAGAATGAAGAGGACAAGTGGGAACTAAAGTCCAGAATGGACGCAATCTTTACCGCAAAGGCTGTGATAATTGCAACAGGTACATACCTTGGCGGAAAAATATTTGTAGGTGACACCTCATACGAAAGTGGCCCTGACGGAATTTTTCCGGCAAAATTTTTAGGACAAAGCCTTAAAGATTTAGGTTTAAAACTCAGAAGATTTAAGACCGGTACACCTGCGAGGGTGCTTAAAAGCTCCATTGACTTTACAGACCTTGAAGTACAGGAAGGAGACGAGCCACCTGTTCCATTTAGCTATGACACAGAAAGTCTTGGAGAAAACAAGGTTGTGTGCCATATATCCTGGACTAACGAAAAGACAAAGCACATAATTCTTGATAATATAGAAAGAAGTCCCCTTTACGGAGGAAAAATTGAGGGAGTAGGCCCTCGCTACTGTCCCAGCATTGAGGACAAAATTGTTCGCTTCAGTAATAAGGAAAGACATCAGCTTTTCATTGAGCCTTGCGGACTTGACACAGAAGAAATGTACCTACAGGGTATGAGTTCTTCTTTGCCTGAGGAAGTGCAAACAGAATTTTATCACAGCATAAAAGGACTTGAAAATGTGGAGATTATGCGTCCTGCCTATGCAATAGAATATGACTGTATTGACCCGCTTCAAATGGACAGCACCTTGGAATTTAGAGATTTCAAGGGTTTGTACGGTGCCGGACAGTTTAACGGTAGTAGCGGTTACGAGGAGGCTGCCGCACAGGGACTTATAGCGGGAATCAATGCAGCATTAAAGGTGCAGGGAAAGAAACCTTTTATACTTGACAGAGCGTCCTCTTATATAGGTACACTTATTGACGACCTTGTGACAAAGGGTTGTAACGACCCATACAGAATGATGACCTCCCGCAGTGAGTACAGACTCATTCTTCGTCAGGATAATGCAGATGTAAGGCTTACGCCACTTGGCAGAGAAATAGGACTTATTTCTGACCATAGGTGGGAAAGGTACCTTAAAAAGCAAGAACTTAAAAAAGAGGAATACAAGCGAATTAAAAATACAGTTTTTGCACCAACTGATGAACTTAACGATATACTTGTTTCACGTGAAACATCTCCTGTTGAAACAGGGATAAGAATGATTGATTTACTGAAAAGACCTCAAATTAATTATGAGTGTCTTACACCTGTTGATGTTGACCGTCCAAATATAGACAGAAACATCTTTGAACAGGTTGAAATTGAAATTAAATACCAGGGATACATTAACAAACAGCTTGAACAGGTTGAAAAAATGCGTAAGCTGGAAAAAAAGAAATTGCCTGAAAATGTAGATTACACAACAGTAACAGGTCTAAGACTGGAGGCACAGGAAAAACTGAACAAGGTTAAGCCTGAAAATATAGGACAGGCATCACGAATTAGTGGTGTTTCTCCTGCGGATATAAGTGTATTATTAATTTGGCTAAGTCAGAAGAGGTAAAGTTATGGATAATGAGATAATTAGCTTGGATAGTGTAGAAATTGAAGAAGAAATCATCACCCACGAAAGATACAACAGACCTACCCCAAACGGTGGAGATTACTCCGAAATTTTCTATATGGACAACGACGGAAAATATGTGGACAAAAAGGAGGCAACAAAGGCTGTGATTTATGAGTGTAAAAATGACGGTACTGCCATCAACCGCACCTTTATGGAGAAAAGAAAATGATTAATGTACTGTCAAATGCCCTTGCCAAAAAGAATATTGTGTTAAACGACATTCAAAAACAACAGTTTCAAAGGTATTATGAGCTGCTTATTGAATGGAACAACAAAATGAACCTTACAGCCATAACAGAGAAAAACGAGGTTGCAATCAAGCATTTTTACGACAGCCTTACACTTCTTATGAATGTTGATGTAATAGAGGGAGCGAAAGTTATTGATGTTGGCACAGGTGCAGGCTTTCCCGGAATACCCTTAAAGATAGTTCGTCCCGATATAAAGCTGACTCTCCTTGACAGTCTAAATAAAAGACTGATTTTCTTAAATGAGGTTTGCTCTTCCTTAGGAATAGATGCTGAAATTATTCATAAAAGGGCTGAAGAAGGCGGGCGAGATAAAAATCTTAGGGATAAGTTTGAAATAGCCACATCAAGGGCGGTGGCTAATATGAACACCCTTTCTGAATACTGTATGCCATATGTAAAAGTTGGTGGAAAGTTTGTTTCAATGAAAGGCAAAAACGGAACAGCCGAGCTTGAAAAGGGGATAGAGGCAGTAAAAATTCTTGGTGGCGAAAAAGAAAAGGTTGCAGAATTTAACTTACCAACAGGTGACGAAAGGACAATCATTGTAATCAACAAAAAATTCCCAACCCCAAAGCAGTACCCAAGACAAAGCGGAAAAATAAAAAGTAAGCCATTGGGACTTGAATAGAAATCAATATTTCACTAAAAACCTCCTTAGCAGGAGGTTTTATTTTTATCAGAATAATATGAACATATAAGTACTAAAAAGAATTATCCAATCTTTTACGACACAATATATTGTATATTTACAAAACAAAATTAATTATTCACACAAGATACGACACCATTTTCATCAAAGCAGTAGTATTATATAGTCACAGGGAAAAACGAAGGGTTGATGAAGAAAATGCGGATATTATCTAAAGACGAACGCAAAGTCGTAGATATTCCTGCAAGAAAAATCAGGCCTAATAAAACCCAGCCACGCAGGGAGTTTGACGAAAGCGAGCTGAGAAGTCTTTCTCAGTCAATCGCAAACAACGGATTACTCCAGCCTCTTACAGTGAGAAAAATCAGAAATGATGAGTACGAGCTTATTGCAGGTGAACGCAGACTTCGTGCCAGCGTAATGGCAGGTTTTAAAACAATACCCTGTATTGTAATGAAATGCTCCGATAAAGACTCCGCAATCTTTGCGTTGATAGAAAATTTACAGCGTAAAGACCTTGGAATGTTTGAAGAAGCAAGAGGAATTAGTCGTCTGATAAGAAAATATGGCATTACCCAAGAACAGGCGGCAATTCAGATTGGCAAAAAACAATCCACAGTTGCCAACAAATTAAGACTTTTAAGGCTTTCATATGAAGAACAAGACTGGATTACTCAAGCCGGACTTACCGAACGCCATGCAAGGGCACTCCTGAAAATCGGTAATGAGGATTTGCGAAAAGAGGCTCTGTCACATATAGTAGCCGAAGGTCTGAATGTTAAGGAGTCGGAGCGTTACATTGACAGCATCCTACATAAAAAAGTTGTACAACCTACTTTACCGGTATCGGAAAGAAAGGTTGTTATCAAGGATGTACGAATTTTTGTCAACACCATAAACCGAGCGGTTGATACAATGCGCCTTTCGGGGATAGACGCAATCAGTGAAAAGCAGGAAACCGCCGATTACATTGAATATACTGTAAAAATCCCCAAAGAAAAATCGCTGAAAGATTTTCGGCGAACAAACAAGCTTTCCTCTTAGGATAAGGGGGAAATTCCCCCTTATCCGTTCCACTCATACCCATTTCCTTATCTGAACCCCTTGCCAAAGGTCACACAGCAATGTGTGGCCTTTTGGCGTTTATACTGATGCCAATGTTTCACGTGAAACATTAATAACCTAAATGTGCAACAAATATTCAAAAAAATTTATATTTCACTACAAATACCTTTAATTTTTATCCT
>JAXESA010000106.1:0-8698 GCA_034116205.1 Ruminococcus sp.
AGTTGACACAGTTGTTACAGAGGGCAGAAAAGAAGTTGTTGACTATGTTAACACAATCCTTAACCCAGTTAATGCATACAAGGGCAACAAGCTCCCTGTTTCTGCATTTATGGACTATGTTGACGGTGAAGCTCCACAGGGATCTGCCGCTTACGAAAAGAGAGGTATAGCAGTTGACGTTCCTGAATGGAACCCAACAGCCTGTGTACAGTGTAACATCTGTTCAAT
The DNA here is from genome assembly GCA_034116205.1 of Ruminococcus sp. Taxonomy (GTDB): domain Bacteria; phylum Bacillota; class Clostridia; order Oscillospirales; family Acutalibacteraceae; genus Ruminococcoides. Next base: position 229 of record JAXESA010000106.1, read on the forward strand.
GGTTTGTCCTCACGCTGTAATCCGTCCAATCGCTATGACAGAGGAAGAGCTTGCAAAGGCTCCTGCAAATACAAAGTCAGCAGATATGCGTCCTGCAAACGGTATGAAGTTTGTTATGGCTATCTCTACACTTGACTGTACAGGCTGCGGTGCTTGCGTTAAGTCCTGTCTTGGTAACAAGAAGCCTGACAATCAGGCACTTGTTATGAAGCCTATTGACTCTCAAAGACCAATGCAGGAAGTATTTGACTATGCTATCACTACTTCCGATAAGCCTGAAATTGCAACAGACGCAACTGTTAAGAGTGCACAGTTCAAACAGCCTCTCCTCGAATTCTCCGGTGCTTGTGCAGGCTGTGGTGAAACACCATATGCAAAGCTTGTAACACAGCTCTACGGTGACAGAATGTTCATCGCAAACGCAACAGGTTGTTCATCAATCTGGGGTGGTTCTGCTCCTGCAACACCTTACACAGTTAACAAGAAGGGCTTTGGTCCTGCATGGCACAACTCCCTCTTTGAAGATAACGCAGAGTTCGGTCTTGGTATGGCACTTGGTCAGCAGGCAATTCAGGACAGACTTGTTGGTTATGTTGACCAGATTAGCGAAATGACAGCTGACGAGGCTCTTAAGACAGCTATCGCTGACTACAAGGCAACACTTACCGATTCAGGCAAGTCAAGAGTTGCAACTGACGCCCTTATTACAGCACTTGAGGCTACATCAGCTGATGGCGAGCTTAAGGAAACAATCGACAAGACACTTGCTGAAAAGGATTCACTTGCTAAAAAGTCAATGTGGATCTTCGGCGGTGACGGCTGGGCATACGACATCGGTTACGGTGGACTTGACCATGTTATCGCATCAGGCAAGAATGTAAACATTGTTGTATTTGATACAGAGGTTTATTCCAACACAGGCGGACAGGCTTCCAAGGCATCTCCAATCGGTGCTATTGCACAGTTTGCAGCCGGCGGTAAAACAACAAAGAAGAAAGACCTTGCTGCAATGGCTATGAGCTACGGCTATGTTTACACAGCACAGGTATCTATGGGTGCTAACTACAACCAGTGCTTAAAGGCATTTAAGGAAGCAGAGTCCTACAACGGACCATCCCTCATCATCTGCTACGCTCCATGTATCAACCACGGTATCAAGGGTGGTATGGGAATTGCACAGTTTGAAGAAAAGAAGGCTGTTGACGCAGGTTACTGGAATATCTTTAGATATGACCCAAGACTTGCCGAAGAGGGCAAAAACCCATTCCAGCTTGACTGCAAGGCTCCAACAATTCCTTACAAGGACTTCATCATGGGCGAGGTTCGTTACAACGCTCTCCAGAGAAGTAACCCAGAAAAGGCAGAAAAGCTCTTTGCAGAGGCTGAGGAGATTGCTGCTAAGAAGTATGCTCACCTCACATATCTTGCTGAACCAACAGAAAATAAGTAATTAATAAGCTGTTATATACATTGTTAATTAAATAAAACTACCGCCGTTCCATTTGGGTACGGCGGTTTTTGTGTTTCTTATAAATATTAGTATTGGTTGCTTTTTTGATTACACCTTGATTTCTCCAAGCACTTCCCCCACCTTTTTGTGAATAACCAGGTCTGCTTTTTGGTCGGCAGAGGTTTGGGTGAGATTGATAAGTACCAAATTATTGCCCTTGAAAAATTTTATAAAGCCGGCGGCAGGAAAAACTGCAAGGCTTGTGCCTGCAATAATCAATGTGTCCGCTTCTGAAATTGCTGACAAGGCACCGGCGACGGTGTGGTCGTCAAGACCCTCTTGATAAAGTACAACGTCGGGTTTTATGATTCCACCACACTCAGTACATCTTGGTATGCTGTCACTTTCCTTTATAGACTGTGGTTCAAAAAATTTGTGACAATTTATGCAGTAGTTTCTATGTATGCTGCCATGCAGTTCATAAACTGTATGGCTACCTGCCTTTTGGTGCAGACCGTCAATATTTTGGGTGACAACTGCCGACAATTTCCCTGCCTTTTCAAGAAGTGCAAGTTTCTTGTGGGCGATGTTTGGCAGTGCGTCAAGTATCAGCATTTTGTCACGGTAAAAGTCGTAAAAATCCTCTGTCTTTGAGAAGAAAAAATCGTGGCTGATAATCTCCTCCGGGGGGAATTTATACTTCATATTGTACAATCCGTCAACAGAGCGAAAGTCGGGAATACCGCTTTCGGTGCTTACTCCTGCACCACCAAAGAAAACAATGTTTTGACTGTTATCAATAATCTGCTGAAGTTTTTCTATATCCGTCATTTTATCACCCCAAAATTGTCAAATAAAATTATATATTAATCAAGTTTAATCCCGGAAAAATACTCGTCCAAAAGGTCACAGCTTTCATTAAGCTTGTTAATCTCTTTTCCTGTTAAGGAAAGCTCAATCAGTGACTTTACTCCGTTTTTATTGATGATTGCAGGGTTTCCCAAGAATGTTTCCTGCCGACCATAGCTTCCGTTAAGCTTGCAGGAAACTGTAAGGACAGAGTTTTCGTTCTCTAAAATTGCACGACAGATTTGAACAATTGCCATACCAATTCCATAGTAGGTTGCACCCTTTGCATCTATAATTCGGTAGGCGGAATTCCTGACCTCCTCCTCAATTTTTATGAGGTCGGACATATTGTATAGTTGTGGGTTGTCAAGCAGTACGTTATTTACAGGTTTTGTAGATAAAAGTGCCTGACTCCACGGAACAAACTCTGTGTCTCCGTGTTCACCCATAACATAGGCATGAACACTTCGTGGGTTTATGTCAAAGTATTCCCCCAATAGGTACCTCAGCCTTGCCGAATCAAGGGTTGTGCCTGTTCCCATAATCTTGCCACGGGGAAAGCCTGACAGATGTGCAGTCACCCTTGTCATTATGTCAACAGGATTTGTTGCAACAAGGAAAATTCCTTCAAATCCACTTTCGCATATGGGCTTGACAATAGACTGAAAAACCTGTGTGTTGCGGTTGAGCAGATCGAGGCGTGTTTCCCCATTTTTCTGAGGAACACCTGCGCAGATAACCACAATGTCAGCGTCGTTGCAGTTGCTGTATTCCCCCGGATAAATCTTCATTGACGACCTTGAAAAAGCAAGTCCGTGGTTTAAATCCATTGCCTCCCCCACAGCACGCTCCTTGTTAATGTCAATCAACACAAGCTCATCGCACAAATTTTGATTTAGGGATGCATAGGCAAAGCTCATTCCAACCATTCCTGTGCCTACAAGAACTATTTTTTTCATTAATATTCATCCTTTTTATAATAACATATTTTTCCTAAATTTTAAAGGTTTCAGTACTTTTTTCGTTGATAAGAATTGTTATTGGTGGTATAATAATCGGTGGAAATATTGATTTTAATCAGTATTTCTGTATTGGAGATGGAACAATGAGTGAATTTTTCTGGATTTTCAGAATCAAATTAAAGCGTATCGGACTGTATGCCGGTATTTTCATAAAGTGGCTGATAATTGCATCAATCACAGGAGCCTTGGGCGGTGCTGTGGGAACTTTGTTCAATAAGGGTATATCCTATGCTACATCCCTTCGTCATCATTTTCCCTGGCTGTTACTGCTTATGCCTTTTTTGGGACTGATAATAGTTTTGATGTATGAAAAGGCCAACCTGTCCCGTGACGGAGGAACAAACCTTATACTCCATTCTATCAGACATCTTAAAGGTGTTCCAATTATCATTGCACCTTTGATTTTTGTAAGCACAATAATTACCCACTTGGTTGGTGGTTCTGCCGGTAGAGAGGGTGCGGCACTTCAGCTTGGGGGAAGTATAGGCGCCCAGGTGGGCAAGTTTTTCCGACTTGACATAAAGGATATGAATGTTGCGGTTATGTGCGGAATGGGTGCTTTGTTTTCGGCCCTTTTCGGCACACCACTTACAGCGGCATTTTTTGCAATGGAGGTTATTGCGGTTGGGGTGCTTTACTATTCGGCATTTGTCCCCTGTGTGGTGTCAAGCCTTGTGGCTTTTGCAATAAGCTATTTGCTTGGGGGAACTTCTGATAATTATAATTCACCAAAAGTGCCTGATTTATCCCTTATTCATATGTTTCAGGTTGGTGTTCTTTCCATTTTGTGTGCAGGTGTAAGCATACTCTTTTGTCTTGCACTTAAATATTCAAAAGAGGGCGCCCAAAAATTAATAAAAAACCCATATATCCGTATGCTTGCCGGTGGCGGACTTTTTATTCTTCTTGTGGTGATTTTCGGTGACAAATATACAGGCCTTGGAAGTGCAACAATAGATTTAGCTGTGAACCTTGGTAAGGCGACATATTACGACTTCTTGCTTAAAATGGCCTTTACAGCCCTGACTATGGCTATCGGATTTAAGGGTGGCGAAATTGTGCCGACTCTGTTTATCGGTTCAACTTTTGGTTGTGCAGTTGCTCCTTTGTTGGGACTTGACCCTACATTCGGTGCTACTGTTGGTATAGTTGCGGTATTTTGCGGAGTAGTCAACTGTCCTATAGCATCGGTAATGCTTAGTATAGAGCTTTTTGGTAGTGAGGGTATAGCATTTTTTGTCGTTGCGGTGTGTATAAGTTATATGCTTTCGGGATATTACAGCATATATAGCAGTCAGCGTTTTGCTTATAGCAAGCTACACGCAGAATATGTAAATATGAAAGCGAATTAATGGAAATGGAGAGAAGAAAGATGATAAAGAATATATTTTTTGACCTTGACGGCACTATGCTACCAATGGATATGGACAAATTTATGAAATTATACTTTACTTCATTGGCAGAGTCAGTGTGCCCATATGTAGGTATGGAACCAAAAACTCTGCAAAAGTCTGTTCTGGCAGGGCTTGAGGAGATGTATAAGAACGATGGCTCTATAACAAACAAGATGTGCTTTTGGAACAAGGTTGCAACCATTGTAGGTCCGGACATAATAAATCAGATTCCTGTCTTTAACGGATACTACGAAAACGAATTTATACTTACTAAAGAGGCAACCTCAGAAAGCCCATACTCACAAAAGATTGTGGAGGTGCTGAAGAACAAGGGTTATACATTGGTTATGGCAACAAATCCTTTCTTCCCAAGAGTTGCAACCGAGAGAAGAGTGAAATGGGCAGGTCTTAACAAGGATGATTTTAAGGTTATCACCACATACGAAACCTCAAAATACTGCAAGCCTAATCCAAAATATTTTGCTGAAACCTGTGAAATGGCAGGTTGCCTGCCGGAGGAAACCCTTATGGTTGGAAATGATGTTGACGAGGATATGAGCAGTAGAAAAATCGGTATGGAAACCTATCTGGTTACCGACGACCTTATCAACAGGAACAATGCAGACATATCATCATACAAAAAGGGAACTCTTAAGGATTTTTACGAATTTTGCTGTGAGCTACCAAGCTTAAAGGGTTAGAGAAACGCACAAGCAAAATCTTGCTTGCGAGAACTATGGCGGATAAGAAAATGGAGGATAAAAATATGAAATATGATTTAATTGCTCTTGATATGGACGGTACTTTGTGTAACGACGAAAAAGTCATTCCACAGGAAAACATTGACGCTATTATTGAAATGCAAAAAGCGGGAAAAACTGTGGCTGTTGTAACAGGCAGACCGGAAAGCGGTATTTTGCCTTTCATAAAAGACTTAAGGTTAGAAGAATTTGGTGGATATGTAGTTTCCTATAATGGTGGAAGAATTTATAATGTAAAAGAAGATAAAATCCTTTACAACTGTCCTTTTCCAAAGGACTTTTTACCCGAAGTGTTTAGAATTGTCGGTGACAGCAGTATTACTGTGACTTCGCCTCTTGATAAGAAAATTGTGGCGGGTAACAGCCTTAACGATTATTCCTACACAGAGTCAAGGATTGTAGGACTCCCCTTTGAATTTGTAGATGACTTTGTAAATATTGATGTCAGTATGAACAAGCTCCTACTTGTGGACGACCCCACGGTTATCAGTAAGTATCTGCCTGTATTGCAAAAGGAATTTGAACCAAAGCTACATGTGTTTCTAAGCGAGCCTTTTTTCATTGAAATTACTCCGGCAAATGTAAACAAAGGTCAGGGACTTCACGCCCTTGCAGAAATAACAGGTATTCCTGTTTCAAAAATGATTGCCATGGGCGACAGCTACAATGATATAGAGATGTTGAGAGAGGCAGGACTTGGTGTTGCAATGAAAAATTGTAAAGAGGGTGTGGAAAAGTATGCGGACATCACCACTGTCACAAATAATGAATGTGGTGTTGCCAAAATTATAAGGGAGTATATTATTTAGAAATACTTTATTCATATTATATTCACAAGTTGGCGAATATAGCCAAAAACAGGGTCAAAAAATTGGCACTGCAATCAGATTAATTTTCTTTTTTAGAAAATTAATCTGATTTTTTCATTTTATAATACAAGTGTATAAAATTGTTTATTTAAAGGGAGAATGTAGCTATGAAAAAACTTACTGCAATCCTTCTGGTTCTTGTTTTGGCATTGTCAGTTGCCGGTGTTTCGGTATCTGCCGCACAGACAAGTGACCAGTCAAACGGTGCCTCTGCCGGTGAAAGTACAGGTGCGACAGGTATAACTGTTCACTACTACACAGAAAAGGGTACTCCAAGCGTTTATTACTGGAACTCACTTCCAAGTAATATTTCAACAGACTATCCGGGTCCTAAGATGACAAGCGAGGGTAACAACTACTATCGTTATACATTTAGCAGTGTTACAAAGATTAACCTCCAGTTTGTTGACAGTGACGGCAAACAGAGCGCCGAGCTCACAAGAAACACAGACAGCGGTAATACTGAGTTTTGGTACAAAAACAACCGTTGGTTCAACAAGGTTCCAACTGATGCAGATGCAGAGAGAACAGACCTTCGTGAGGACTCTATCTACTTCATAATCACATCAAGATTTTACGACGGAGATACAGGCAACAATGTTCACTGCTGGGATGACGGCACAGCAAACAATCCTGACTCCGACCCTGCTTGGCGTGGTGACTTCAAGGGCTTAATTCAAAAGCTTGACTACATCAAGGCTCTTGGTTTCTCCGCAATTTGGATTACTCCTGTTGTTGAAAATGCCTCCGGTTACGACTACCACGGCTACCACGCATTTGACTTCAGCAAGGTTGACCCAAGATACGAGTCAAGCGACACTACATATCAGGACCTTATTGACGCAGCTCACGAAAAGGGTCTTAAAATCGTACAGGATGTTGTTTGGAACCACACAGGTAACTTTGGCGAGGCTTTCCTTGCACCAATGTTCACAAAGGATTACAGCAACCTTGATTCTGTTGACTGTATGAAGACAATTCCGGATTCAGTATTTGCAAAAACTGCTCCAAACTATGACAGTCTGCTGCCGGGATACCAGTATCAGGCAAGACTTGCTGTTATGAAAGAGGATGCAAACGACACCAACCATTACTATCACCACGATAAGTCTATGAGTTACGGTTCCTCTGCCGAGCAGACAGGACAGATGGCAGGTGACTGCGTTGACATTAATACAGAAAATCCCATAGTTGCAGATTATATTACAAACTGCTACAAGCAGTATGTTGATATGGGTGTTGACGCTTTCCGTATGGATACAGAAAAGCACATCAACCGTTGGACACTTAACAGCGCTTACTTCCCTGTATTTACAGCATACAAGAACTTCCACATCTTCGGTGAGGTTTGTGCAAGATACCACGGCGCATACAACGAGGGCGGTTCCTCCGACTCCTGTTTCTTCTACACATGGAAAGAAACTGACAGCGCTTGGCAGAACAACTGGAGCAACTCCGGCTGGGAATCAAACTATAGCAATGCTATAAAGCACTTCGGGGCTTATCAGAACAGAGCTTTTACAGAAACAAGCACAAACGCAAATCTTGACGGTATTACATACCACACACCTGACTACAGCAAGGCAAACGGAACAAGTACAATCGACTTCCCAATGCACTGGGCATTTAAGAATGCAAGTGACGCTTACAAGGCAGCCTGTAGTGAGGATTCCCTTTACAATGACGCAACATGGGCAGTAACCTATGTTGACTCCCACGACTACGGTCCTGACGGACAGGAAAAGACCCGTTATCAGGGCGGTGCACAGGCATGGGCAGAGAATATGAACCTGATGTTTACATTCCGTGGTATTCCTTGTATCTACTACGGTTCAGAAATCGAGTTTAAGAAGGATGTTCCGATTGATGTTGGTCCTAACGCTCCTCTTGAGAAGACAGGTCGTGCATACTTTGGTACAAACCTTGAGGGTACAGTTTCTGCAAGTGACTACGGTAAGTACACAGCAAGCGGTACAGTAGCATCCACACTTGACGCTCCGCTTGCAAAGCACCTTTCAAAGCTTAACCAAATCAGACGAGCAATCCCTGCACTCCAAAAGGGTCAGTACACCAACTCTTCTACATATGTTGACGGTAATATGTCTTACATTAGAAGATACACAAG
>JAXESA010000107.1:0-3438 GCA_034116205.1 Ruminococcus sp.
ATTATGATTTTGCCCACAATTATAAATACATCAGAGTCATCAATCAGAGCAGTGCCGGATATGTACTACGAAGGCGCCCTTGCCCTTGGTGCAACAAAAGAGAGAAGTATTTTGAAAACCGTTATTCCAGCCGCCAAAAGCGGAATTATGTCGGGTATTATCCTGGGCATAGGCAGGGCAATCGGTGAAACAATGGCGGTTGTTATGATTGCAGGTAACACACCTATTATGCCAAAGGGAATTACAAGTAGCGTAAGAACTTTAACAAGTAACATCGTTATGGAAATGGCATATTCATCGGGACTTCATCAAAAGGCTCTCATAGCCACAGCTATGGTGCTGTTTGTGTTTATCCTCATCATCAACATATGCTTTTCAATTATAGTCAGAAAGAAGGAGAAGTAATGACAAAACTAAAAACATATCTAAAACATCCCTTCTCCTTTTTGATGCTGATTTTGCTGGTGACAGCCTCAATAATAACCGTAGCATCAATTATTTTCATCATCATTTACATACTTGAAAAGGGTATTCCAAACCTGACAGGGGATTTGTTCAGCCTACATTATGATTCAAAGAACCAGTCAATGCTACCCTCAATCATCAATACAGTATCTATCACATTTTTAACATTACTCTTTGCTGTTCCAATAGGTATATTTTCGGCAATATACCTTGTTGAGTACGCCAAAAAGGGAAGTAAGCTGGTTAAGGTAATCAGAATTACAACAGAAACACTTGCCGGTATTCCCTCAATCGTATTCGGTCTGTTTGGTTTTTTGGCTTTCGTAATTGCCCTTGGGTGGAACTACTCAATGATTTCCGGTGTGCTTACCCTTACAATGATGGTGCTACCCACAATTATAAGAACTACCGAGGAGGCACTACTGGCTGTTCCGGACTCCTACCGTGAGGGTTCCTTTGGACTGGGAGCCGGCAAGCTGAGGACGATTTTTAAAATTATTCTGCCCTCTGCTGTTCCGGGAATTTTGTCAGGTGTAATCCTTGCAATAGGTAGAATTGTAGGTGAAACTGCCGCCTTGATTTACACCTCGGGAACAGTAGCCGACACAGCCACAAGCCTGATGGACTCTGCAAGAACACTGTCTGTACACCTTTATTGCCTGCTTAACGAAGGACTTTTTACAGAACAGGCTTACGCAACTGCAGTAATTCTGCTGTTGCTTGTTGTGGGAATTAACGCATTGTCAAACTTTGTGGCAAAGAAAATTGCAAAAGTATAAGGAGTAGTAATGAGTAAATTTGATATAAACAACCTTGTGCTTCACTATGGAGATTTCAAGGCTATTAAGGGAATTGACCTGAAAATTAACGAAAAAGAAATCACATCCTTTATAGGCCCGTCGGGATGTGGTAAGTCAACTGTGCTGAAAACCCTTAACAGAATGAACGACCTTGTGGAGGGTTGTAAAATTGATGGAGAAATCCTCCTTGACGGGGAAAATATTTACAAGGATATGGATGTAAACCTGCTGAGGAAACGAGTTGGTATGGTGTTCCAAAGACCTAATCCTTTCCCAATGAGCATTTACGACAACCTTACATATGGTCCAATCACCCACGGAATCCGCAAAAAGAGCAAGCTTAACGAAATTGTGGAAACAACTCTTAGACAGGCAGCCCTATGGGATGAGGTTAAGGATATGCTGAAAAAGTCGGCACTTTCACTTTCCGGCGGTCAACAGCAAAGGCTTTGTATTGCAAGGGCGCTGACAGTTAATCCTGAGGTTATCCTTATGGATGAGCCTACATCTGCCCTTGACCCTATTTCCACCTCAAAAATCGAGGACTTAACACTTGAACTGAAAAAGGACTACACCATTATTATCGTTACCCACTCTATGCAACAGGCGGCAAGAATTTCTGACAAGACAGCATTCTTCCTGCTTGGAGAGGTAATAGAATACGGCGACACACATCAAATCTTTTATAAGCCAAAGAACAAGAAAACAGAAGATTATATTTCAGGAAGGTTTGGTTAATTATGCGTGATAAATTTGCAAAGCAGTTAGACGAACTATATATCAGCGTAAAGGATATGGGAATCCTGTGCGAAAAGGCCATTGAAAAGGCGGCAAAGACAATACTGTCAAATGACGACAATGACGAAAATTATGTTAACCTTGTAAAGGAAGTTGACAACTACGAAAAAGAGGTTGACCAAAAGGAGCGAGAAATCGAAAACCTGTGTATGCGACTTTTGCTACATCAACAGCCTGTGGCAAGTGACCTTAGGACTGTTTCATCAGCACTAAAGCTGATTTCCGATATGGAGAGAATCGGCGACCAAGCGTCAGACATTACAGAGCTTTCTAAATACATAAGGAATTGCAGTTTGCACCACAAGCTGCACCTTAACGAAATGTTCTCCGAAACTATAAGTCTTGTAAAAAAAGCAGTTGATTCCTTTAGTAACCACGACCTTGACAAGGCGAAACAGGCAATAGAGGGTGACGACAAAGTGGACGGACTGTTCAACAAGGTGAAGAACGAACTGATTAGTATAATCAAGGAAGAAAATGATGCAGAGCTGTGCATTGACCTTTTGATGGTGGCAAAGTATCTTGAAAGAATCGGCGACCACGCTGTTAATATTGCAGAATGGGTGGTTTATTCCATTGAGGGTGTACACAAGGATATTTAGGGAAGAATAAAGTCCCTATAAAATAAAATAATATTAGGGTGTAGGGTTTTACCCTTAACCACCCTAAACAATTTGCAGGACAGGGTCACCTGTCCTTTTTTAGTTTTATTATGCCCCTCATTATTTAACATAGATTTAACATTGTGAAAACATTATATTTTACATAGATTAGTTACAATGTAAAAGACAAAAAAATGTTTTTACTAATGGAGAAATGCTATGAGTATTTTTAATGTTTTGAATTTGGTGGGTGGACTTGCCCTGTTTCTGTTTGGTATGAACTTTATGGGGGATGCCCTTGAAAAGAGGGCAGGCGGTACACTGCAAACTGTACTTTCAAGAATAACCTCCAACAAATGGAAGGGTCTTCTGCTTGGTGTTGCAGTAACTGCTGTAATCCAGTCAAGCTCCGCCACAACAGTTATGGTTGTAGGCTTTGTAAACTCCGGTATTATGGTACTTAGACAGGCCATCAATGTTATTATGGGAGCTAATATCGGTACAACGGTGACCTCTTGGATTTTGAGCCTTACAGGAATTGAAAGCGATAACATCTTCGTCAGCCTGTTAAAGCCATCATCCTTTACTCCTGTACTGGCGTTAATCGGAATTATCCTGTTTATGTTCCTTAAGAGCAATAAAAGCAAGGACATAGGTCAGATTCTCTTGGGCTTTGCAGTTTTGATGTTTGGTATGGAGTCAATGAGTGACGCTGTTGCACCTCTAAAGGATGTTCCGGAATTTCAAAACATTCTTCTGATGTTCAGCAACCC
>JAXESA010000108.1:0-12236 GCA_034116205.1 Ruminococcus sp.
AAAATGATGATTTAAGCACTGACTACACAGATACTACAAAAATTTACGCACCATTTCAGGTTAAGTAATAAGTGATTAAAAATAAAAGGTGTGACACCTCTCGTTAATTACGAGAAAGTGTCGCACCTTTTTTTCATTTACAGAAAGCCTCCATCGGATGAGGGAGGTGGCACGGCTTTAGCCGTGACGGAAGGAGTGAAAAAGTAGTCAATATATCTTGGTATGTCTTTAGATGCTAAAGTGTTTGTTAAAACGATAAACCATTCTTTAAAACACTCCCAAAACTACCCATTCACCTTTTCCACAATTTTCTCCGCACATTTAATTCCGTCCACACCGGCTGATACTATACCTCCGGCATATCCGGCACCCTCACCACAGGGGTAAAGTCCATCAATGTCTAAAGCCTCCATTGTGTCCTTGTTTCGCAAAATTCTAATGGGGGAGGAGCTTCTTGACTCAACACCTGTCAGCAGTGCGTCACTGTCCATAAATCCATTTAACCTCTTGTCCATATCGGCAATGCCCTGACGCATAGAGTCTGTTATAAATTCAGGCAGAATATCGTCTAATTTTCCAAAGGAAGTACCCGGCTTGTAGCTTGGCAAAACCTCACCAAAGCACTTACTTTTCTCATTTCTCAAAAAGTCACCAACTCTTTGAACAGGTGCGTTGTAGTTGCCACCACCTACAAGAAAAGCCTTTCTCTCAATTTCCTCCTGAAAATACATTCCCGCAAGTACATCATCAGAGCCGAAATCATCGGGAGAAACACCCACAAGCAGTGCGGAATTTGAGTTTATTTCATCCCTTGCAAAGTAACTCATACCGTTTGTCACAACAGTATTTTCCTCACTTTGAGCGCCCACAACAACACCGCCTGGACACATACAAAAGGTGTAAACACCTCGGCCGTTTTCAAGGTGAGTGTTCAGCTTGTATGGTGCGGCACCCAACTTATTCTCCTTGTAAAAGTCACCATATTGTGACTTGTCAATCTTTTCTCTTAAATGCTCAATTCTTGCTCCAACAGCAAAAGGCTTTGGCTCAATCATCAGACCTTTATTTTTAATCATTCTAAAGGTATCTCTTGATGAGTGGCCAATGGCTAAAATCACATTGTCACAGAAAATTTCTTTTTCCTGTCCGTCACTTTCCACTGCAACGGAATGTACCTTATTGTACTTGATTTTGATGTCAGTCAGCCTTGTGCTGAACATTACCTTACCGCCAAGACTGATAATTTCTTCCCTTATATTCTTGATTGTAGGCTTTAGTTTGTCAGTACCTATGTGTGGCTTGCTGTCATACAAAATCTCCTGTGGTGCACCGTGACTTACAAATTCTTCAAAAACCTTTCTGATTCGCACATCCTTTGTGCCTGTTGTCAGCTTACCGTCCGAAAAGGCACCTGCTCCTCCTTCACCGAACTGTACATTACTGTTTGTATTCAGTTTTCTGTTGTACCAAAAGTTTTCTACATCCTCAGTCCTTTCCTCAACAGATTTTCCCCTTTCAATAAGGGTAATTTTCATTCCTGAACGGGCAAGTATAAGGGATGCGAAAAGTCCCGCAGGACCTGCCCCCACAACCACTGTGTGAGAACTGTTTTTACAAATAGGCTGAACATATCTGTATTCCTTTGGAACAGTAACCTTTTTACTTTTAATATTCTTTATTTTCTTGTTTTCACCAATTAACTCCACATCAACAGTAGCCAAAAAGTGAACATCATTCTTCTTCCTTGCGTCAATGGATAACTTAAAAAGTTTTATATTTTTAATATCCTCACCCTTACACCTAAGCTCCCTAATTATCTTGCTTTTCACCATTTCCTCGGTGTAATTGGGAGGAAGATATATTCCGTTTATTCTAATCATTGTGTCTGACCTGCCTTTATTCCTGATGCAAAGGCAAACTGTAGGTTGTACCCTCCGCAAATTCCGTCAATGTCCAGTACCTCACCGCAAAAATATAGGTTAGGGATATACAGACTTTCCATTGTTTCAATGTTAATTTCACTACTGGGAATTCCGCCCTTAGTAACCTGACTTCTGCCAAAGTCGTTTTTGCCTGTTGTCTTAAAGTCAAGATTGTTGATGTTATGCGCCAAATCCTGAATTTCTTTGTTTGAAATGTCGGCGCATCTCCTGTTAAGGGAATTGATGTTTGATTTTTTCAGCAGTACAGCACTTATCTTGTTGTTAAAAATACTCAGCAAAAAGTTGTCAACAGTAAGCTCTTTTAACATCTCACGCCTGTTTTTAAGCATTAGGGTAATTTCGTTTTTACTCATATCAGGCAGTAGGGAAACCCTTACAGTATCATAGATTAACCCACTTAAGTTAAAAGCACAAATTCCGGAAATACTGTTTTCAGTAAACTGAATTTCCCCGATGTCACTCTTTACAACTTTGCCTTTATTCAGTACAGAAACCTTGCCCTTTGATCTTACACCCTTAAGTGACTTAATAATGTCCGACTTAACAATAATGGGGCATAGGGCAGGAGAAATTTCTGTAAAAGTATGTCCAAGTCTTTCGATAACTTCAAACATACTTCCGTCACTTCCAAGATTAGGACTGCTCTTTCCGCCACAGGCTATTATAATTCTCTTGGAAAAAAATCTTTCATTGTTTGTAACAATCTCAAAATTTTCCCCAACAACTATATCAGTTACTTTACACTCTGTAAACTCATCAATATCATTCAGCCTTATGTTATTTCTCAAAGTATCAAGTACAGCACTTGCTTGATTACACTTTGGATATACTCTACCAAATTCATCAGCATAAGTGACAAGTCCCATATTTTCAAAATATTTAATAATATCCTTTGGCGTATATTCAGAAAACAGTCTTTTAACTCCATAACAAAGGGAGCCGGAATAATCCTTAATATTGGCATTTATGTTAGTAAGGTTGCATTTTCCGTTGCCCGTTGCAAGTATTTTCTTGCCCATACGGCTTTCCTTTTCAAGTAAAGCAACTCTTTCAAAGTGTTTTCCTGCCTCAATGGCGGCAACAAGTCCAGACGCACCACCGCCTATGACAATAACATCATATATTTTCATATTATCCTCAAATGTGTAAATAAAATGTGTCTATATAAATATAGCGGGATTACTCCCGCTAAAATTTATTAATTCGCTGTTTTGTTTTTCTTCTTCTTAATAATACTTTTTAATACAAAGAATCCAACCACAAGCACTACCAATGCAATAAGTACAGTTACAACAACACTTGTTGGAATTGAAAAGGTTTTAACAATCCAAGGAATGCCATACGTGATTATTGTCATAATAGTCGCTGACATACAAAGTCCGAGAATAGTTGCAATAAATGTTTGCTTTAAGTTGAACTTAAATAGTCCTGCAACAAGTCCGCCTGTCCAAGCTCCGGTTACAGGTAAAGGAATACCAACAAAAATAGTAAGACCAAAGGTTTTGTGCTTCATAATCTTTGGTGCGCTTTTGTTAGCCTTTTCCTCCAAAAAGTCAACAAACTTTACAACAGGACTTAACTTTGTTTTTCTTAAAAACTTTAACAGCTTTTCAATAAAGAGAACAAGAAAAGGAATAGGCAAAAAGTTTCCTGCTATGCAAAGTGGCAAAGCCTGCCAAAGAGGCACCTTGCAAAGCGCAGCAGCAATAAGTCCTCCTCTTAATTCCAAAATAGGGAACAGAGACACCAAAAAGCAAAACAGCTGTCCGTTCATATGCAGTGTGTCGTTAAGCATACTGATAAATGATTCCATAAAATTCTCCTTTCATTTACATAAGTAAATGTCACTAAAATATTATATATTATCCTCAAAAATTTTACAACCATTAAAATTGACAATAATAAAAGAAAAATGTAGAATAAATGAGGTATTTTGAGGAGGTGTTCATATGAATACAAATAAATCCCTAAAACATCAATTCATAATTACTCTAATTTTTGCAATTCTCAACCTATTGTTAATTGCTTTCATTTTTATGCATTCACTAACCCCTGCTGATATTAGTCAGGAGGAGTCCGGCACTGTTACAGATTGGTTAAGCTATGTTTTTCCTTTTGAATTAAGCGAAAACCTTGTTAGAAAGCTTGCTCATTTCATAGAATTTTCTGCCCTTGGCATTATAACAACCCTTACTGTTTATTCCTATTGCCAAAAGGTTATGGGTGGTGTTTACTTCAAGCTATTTGTGTGTCTTGCCACCGCTGTGTGTGATGAGGCAATTCAGCTTAATATAGATGGAAGAAGCGGACAAGTCAGCGATATTTTTCTTGATTTTTCAGGATGTCTGTTTGGATTAATTCTAACATCAATAGTCATTGGAATTGTTTTATATTTAAAAAAGAGAAAGGATAGGAGAAATGGAACAAACTAGAGAAAATAAATTAGGCACAGCCCCAATGTTTAAGCTTATACTCAGTATGAGCCTACCTGCGATGTTCAGTATGCTGATTCAGGCACTGTATAACATTGTTGACAGCGTTTTTGTAAGTAATTACAGCAACGATTCTATGACAGGCGGTGAGTCCCTCCTTGCCGTAAATATTGCT
The DNA here is from genome assembly GCA_034116205.1 of Ruminococcus sp. Classification (GTDB taxonomy): domain Bacteria; phylum Bacillota; class Clostridia; order Oscillospirales; family Acutalibacteraceae; genus Ruminococcoides. The sequence continues at coordinate 4,551 of JAXESA010000108.1, forward strand.
TTTCCGTTACAGATGATTTTGGTAGCGGTGGCAGTTGGAGCAGGGGTAGGTGTAAACTCACTTATCGCCAGACGACTGGGTGCAAAAATGCAGGGTGAAGCCGATTCAGCCGCAACCCACGGATTTATTATGTCAATTATACACTGGATGATTTTTGTAGTAGTAGGTCTTTTTGTGGCACTGCCATTTGTTTCTTTATACACAAGTGATACACAGGTGTTTAGTTCAAGTGTAGCCTACATCAGAATTGCCCTAATCTGTTCACTTGGAATGAATGTTGCCTGTATGCTTGAAAAGGTTTTGCAGTCAACAGGAAATATGATTATGCCAATGTTAAGTCAGCTCATTGGTGCAGTTATCAATATTGCCCTTGACCCTGTATTTATCTATGTTTTCGATTTAGGTGTAGTTGGTGCCGCTATTGCAACGGTAATTGCTCAACACATCAGCGCATTTCTCTGCTTATTTTTCCTTTTCGGAAAAAAACAGCTTGTAAAAATCAGACTAAAGGACTTTAAATTCAGCGGTACAACGCTAAAAAATATTTATGTAGTAGCACTTCCGGCAATGGTTATGCAGGCAATAGGTTCATTTATGGTAATGGGAATCAACTATATTATTTCCCTTACAAATGCAACCGCTGTTCAAAAGGATGCCGCAACCAATGTTTTTGGTGTGTATTTTAAACTCCAGTCCTTCGTCTTTATGCCTGTGTTTGGAATAAATCAGGGCAGTACTCCAATAATCGGCTACAACTACGGTGCAGGCAACCGAAAGAGAATGTACGGTGCAATAAAATGGGCGGCTGTCTTTGCTGTAATAATTATGACATTAGGGTTCTTAGTATTCCAGTTGTTCCCGGATACTCTTCTAAGTATGTTCAGTCCAAATAAAGAAATGCTTGAAATAGGTGCAGTAGCCTTACGAATAATTTCACTATGTTTCATACCTGCTGCCTTAGGAATAGTACTTACCGGTGTGTTTCAAGCTGTTGGCAAGGGAATTCGCAGTCTTATAATGTCGTTACTCCGTCAGCTGGGAGTAATAGTTCCTGTTGCATTTTTCCTGTCAAAGATAAGTCTAAAGGTTATGTGGTTTGCTTTCCCTATAGCCGAGGCAGTATCACTTGCAGTTGCAATTCTGTTCTTCCTCAACCTTGTAAGAGGTGACTTCAAAAGGCTAAAACCATTAGAATAATTTTTATCTCACCGCATATAATTTAGCGGTGATAATATGCAATATGACAGAAATGATGAAATAACGTATGATGAGGGTTTTAAGTCAAATGCCGGTACAGAATACTATTCAGTGGATGAAAATGTAGAACCGAAAAGTAATTCCACTCACGAAAAAACTCAAAAATCAATTCCATCAGTTTTGATTTTTCAGCTTATTGTCTGTTTTATTCTCGCTGGGTTTATGTACGCAAGCAAATGCTACTTTCCTGACTTTTTCAACACAGTTATGAAGGAAGTAAATTCTCTGATTAACGACTCTCTCATTGTTGACGGAAACAACCTTAACGACTATTTTGTAAATAATGGTTAAGCGTTTTTGCGGAGTAGAGTTATCTTTTCAGTACCTTTATTTTGCGCTGTTGACAGTAGTTCTTATTATAGACAAAACAGGTGGAATATTCTGTTGCTTTTTGGCTTCCTTTTTTCACGAGATAGGACATCTTATTGCAATAATTCTCTTAAAGCAAAAAGTCAACCGTGTTGAGTTTTCCCTCTTTGATGTAAAAATCTGTTCGTCATACAATGTTTCTTTATCAAAAGAGCTTATCATAGTATTAAGCGGTGTTACATTTAACCTTATATTATTTATATTCTTTTACAGAATTATTCCAATGTTTGCCTTAGCAAATTTATTTATTGGATTATTTAATGCTTTGCCTGTTTCTACCCTTGACGGAGGACAGGCAATTAATATATTATTAAGTAGATACTTTTCTCAAAGGGTAACAGAAATAGTGATTAATATAGTAACTATTTCGTTCTCAATACCCATTTTCACAATGGGTATAATAATACTGTTCAACACAGGGTACAATTTTTCATTTTTGTTGCTGGGTGTTTACCTATTTTTGACGCCAATATACAACAAAGGAATTTTTAAGAGGTAATTATGATTAACAAAGAAGTAGAAAAATATTTGCTAAAGGTTCAAAAGCCGGGAAAATATGTTGGGGGAGAACTTAATTCCGTAATCAAGGACAAAAAAGATGTAAATATCCGTTTTGCATTCTGTTTCCCCGATACCTACGAGGTGGGAATGTCCCACCTTGGAATGAAAATCCTTTACAGTCAGTTCAACAGCATTCCTGACATTTGGTGTGAGCGAGTTTTTGCACCTTGGATTGATATGGAGGAAATTATGCGTAAGCATAACATTCCTCTCTATGCACTGGAAAGCGGCGACCCAATTTCTGAATTTGACTTTATCGGCTTTACACTCCAGTATGAGCTTTCCTTTACAAATGTACTGAATATGCTTAAGCTTGGCAATATTCCCGTATGCTCAAAGGACAGAAAGGGACTAAAAAATATTGTAGTAGCAGGCGGACCCTGTGCCTGTAACCCCGAGCCTTTAGCTGATTTTATAGATATTTTCTTTATCGGTGAAGGGGAAGAGGTTGACCTTGAAGTAATGGAGCTTTACCGTAAATGCAGGGAAGAAAACACAACAAGGGAAGAATTTTTAATAAGAGTCTCACAAATAAAGGGTTGCTATGTACCGTCACTATATGAGGTTACCTACAACGAGGACGGTACAATAAAGGCGGTTACTCCAAAGCACAACGCCCCTAAAAAGGTGGAAAAAAGGCTTATGATGAATATGGATGAGTCCTATTATCCCGAAAACTTTGTTGTTCCAAATACAGAAATCGTCCACGACAGAGCAATGGAAGAAATTTTTAGAGGTTGTATTCGTGGATGTCGTTTCTGTCAGGCAGGTTTTCTCTACCGTCCTGTTAGGGAAAAATCTCCCGAAGTCATCAACCGCCAATGCCATACCCTTTGCAATAACACAGGCTATGACGAGGTTTCTCTTTCATCACTAAGCTCATCAGACTACACCCAAATTGTACCACTCCTTACAAAGCTGAATGAGTGGTCTGTTGACGATAAGGTCAGCATTTCTCTGCCATCCCTAAGAGTTGATGGTTTCACAGATGATATTATGTCAAAAATCAAAACTGTCCGTAAAAGCGGTCTTACCTTTGCCCCCGAGGCAGGAAGTCAAAGGCTCAGGGATGCAATCAACAAAAATGTCGCAGAGGACGAACTTCTCAATACTTGCAGTGTGGCATTTTCCGGAGGTTGGACAAGGGTAAAGCTGTACTTTATGATTGGACTTCCAACCGAAACAATGGAGGATGTAAACGCAATTCCCGCACTTGGAAAGTCTGTTGTTGACGAGTTTTACAAAAACCCCAACAGACCAAAGGGCAAGGCTGTCAGCGTAACAGTTTCAACCTCAAGCTTTGTACCAAAGCCCTTTACACCATTCCAGTGGGAGCCACAGGATACCATTGATACAATACACCAAAAGCAGCAGAGCATCAAAGAGCATATAGAAAGCAAAAAAATCACCTTCAACTACCACGATGCCGACACCAGCTTTTTGGAGGCTGTGTTTGCAAGAGGTGACAGAAAACTGTGTAAGGCAATGCTAAAGGCCTGTGAAAAGGATTTCCATTTTGACGGTTGGGGAGAGTGCTTTGACCTGCAAAAGTGGCTTTACCTTTTTGAAGAATGTGGCATAGACCCAGCATTTTACGCTAACAGAAAACGAGAATTTACAGAAATTCTCCCTTGGGACCACATTGACTACGGCATCAAAAAGGAATTTTTGATTGACGAATGTAAAAAGGCATATGCGTCAAAAACAACCCCGAATTGCAGGGAAGATTGCAGTAAATGCGGTGCAAACCGCTTTGGAGGAGGTGTCTGCTTTGAAAACCGTTAGAATTTGGTTCACAAAGGATGATGAATGTAAATATATAAGTCACCTTGACCTAAATCGTGTAGTTATGCGAGCATTACACAAAAGCAGACTTAACATATGGCACACAGAGGGCTTTAATCCCCATCCTTTCGTAACCTTTGCTTTGCCACTTTCCCTTGGTTTTAAGGGTGTAAAGGAAAATATGGACATCCGCCTTATGGATGACGAATACAACAAAGAGGAAATAATAACTTCCCTTAACAGCTGTCTGCCACAGGGAATAAGGGTGTATGATGTAACAGACCCTGTGATGAAAGCCGGAAAAATTGATAAAGCTCTGTTTGAAATTGTGGTAAAGTCGGATAAAGATAATGTTGATACTCTGTATTCAAACTTCAACTCACTTTTTGACCGTGAACAAATTCTTGTAATGAAAAAGACCAAGAAAAAGGTACTTAAGGAACTGGACATTAAACCATACATTCTTAAATATAAGGTAGCAGACTATAACGGTTACATCAAGTGTAGAGTGCTACTCCCTGCAGGAAGTACCACAAACATCAACCCTACATTAATCATTAATGCCTATAATGATATATATAACGATGATGTATTTTATCAAATCACACGCCTTGATGTGTTTGACAAAGAGGGAAACAGCTTTAAATGATGCGTTACAATTCCCTTAACAACTATCTCCGAGAAAAATTCGGAAAAAAGGTATATAAAATATCCATAGACGGCGGTTTTACCTGTCCTAACCGTGACGGCACACTGGATAGCAGAGGTTGTATTTTTTGTTCTCAAAGAGGTTCAGGCGACTTCACCCCCGACAAAAACCTGTCTGTCACACAGCAGATAGAGGAGGGCAAAAAGAGAGTAATAAGCAAAACACCTGACAATGCCTTTATAGCCTACTTCCAAGCCTTTACAAACACCTACGCACCCATAAATGTATTGAGAGAAAAGTTTTATGAAGCGATAAATCACAAGGACATAGTCGCCCTGTCAATAGCCACAAGACCTGATTGCGTAGGGGAAGAGGTGTTGTCACTCCTAAAGGAGCTTAACAAAATCAAGCCTGTATGGGTAGAGCTTGGACTTCAAACAACAAAAGAAAGCTCAGTGAAGTACATAAGAAGAGCCTATGAAACATCAGTCTATGCACAAACAGCAAAAAAGCTGAAACAGTCAGGAATAGAAGTGATAACACACATAATCCTTGGACTTCCGGGAGAAACCAAAGAGGATATGCTAAATTCCGTAAAATTCGCTGGCAAATACACCGACGGAATAAAACTTCAACTATTACACATTTTAAAGGGAACAGACCTATATACCGACTATATAAACGGCAAATTAAGGGCATTAACCCTTGAAGAATATGTTGACATACTCTGTGACTGTATAAATATCCTCCCAAAAAATGTAGTTATCCACCGCCTGACAGGTGACGGCGACAAAAAACTTCTAATAGCACCCCTGTGGAGCGGTAACAAGAAGAATGTATTAAACACAATAAATAAAGCCTTAGAGGAAAGAAATATCCTCCAAGGCAGTAAGGCATAAAAACTCATATATTATTATACTTTTTTGTGGGCTGATTTTATTTTTTTGAAATTCGTTAGAGAAGTGATTAGAAAAAATGAAATTTTTGCAAAATAAAAAGACTTACCCACGCATTTTCTAAGGGTTTAGAAATGCGATAGATAAGCCATTCTTTGGCGGAGAGCAAGGGATTCGAACCCTCGAAACCGCTTTAACGGTTTACACGATTTCCAATCGTGCTCCTTCGGCCATCTCGGACAACTCTCCACAACGCTGTTTATTATACAATAACTGAAAATAAAAATCAAGTACTATTTTGTTATATTTCAAACTTTTTTAACGATTTTATTTCCTGCAATTCCTTGTATTAACATTTAAAATGTGTTATTCTATCTTCGGTGTTTTTAAATTGGAGGAAAAAATGAGCAAATGTCCCGATATGTTAAAGCAAATAGCAGATATTAATATAAATTCAGGAGTTAATAAGTCCAATCTTCCCATAATAAAAATGATTTTACTTGGTATTATGGCTGGTGCATTTATCGCTCTTGGGGGTACAGCCAGCAATGTTGCGTCATTCGGTGTAGAGAATGCAGGACTCCAGCGTGTAATTGCCGGATGTTTGTTCCCGGTAGGACTTATGATGGTGGTGTTTAGCGGAAGTGAACTTTTCACAGGTAATTGCCTGATGATAGTGGGTGTTCTTGACAAAAAGGTAAAGTTTAATAAAATGCTGATAAACCTTGTTGTTGTATTTTTCTCAAACCTGATTGGTGCATTAATTGTAGATTTTCTTATCTTCTACTCCGGTCAGCTTGATATTGGCTCAGGGGCAGTTGGAGCATATGCAATAAAGATTGCAGTAGCTAAGACAACAATATCTCCGTTAAAAGCCTTTACAAGCGGAATACTTTGTAATATATTCGTGTGTATGGCTATTGTGATGTCCTGTGTGGCAAAAGAAATATCAGGAAAAATCCTCGCAATATTCTTCCCGATTTTCGCCTTTGTAGTCTGTGGTTTTGAGCATAGCATAGCCAATATGTTTTACATACCAATGGGAATCCTATCAGCCACAAACCCTGAATATGCCCAGTTAGCAAATGAACTTTACGGAATTTCACTCCAACAGTCAACCAACCTACTTTCATTTGCAGGAGTTGATTCCATAATCTATGTAACCTTTGGAAATATAATAGGCGGTATGCTCTTTGTGGGAGTTCCATTCTACCTTGCTCATAAAAAGGTTTGGAATAGCTAAGTGTAAATCTTGCAAGATTTGCCAAAACATTACGATATGTTATTTATCCCGATTAATTTCGGGATATTTTTATTTCTTAACAAAAATAAAAAATTTCATATTAGTTCCTATTTTATTGACTACTACCTTATTTTTATGTATAATTCTTTTGGAAAACAGAGGTTTAACCTCTGTTTTTTTCAGAGAACCAAAATGGTTTAAATCGGGTAATAAATAGGGAGGGCGTAATGTCTCAAAATTTCGGTACAAATAATATTATTGAATTAAAGAATATCGTAAAAATGTACGGTGATGTAACAGCTGTGGATGACTTTAATCTTGAAGTCAAAAACGGAGAATTTGTCACATTGCTTGGTCCGTCGGGATGCGGAAAAACCACTACTCTTAGAATGATAGCAGGTTTTGAACTTCCAACATCCGGAGAAATCACTCTAGACGGTAAAAGCATCGGAAATCTTCCCCCTTATGAACGACCAATCAATACAGTGTTCCAAAGGTATGCGTTGTTTCCTCACCTTAATATATATGAAAATATAGCCTTTGGCCTAAAAATGAAGACTATAGAGTCAACCTATCAGAATAAGAGTGGCAAGGTTATCAAAAGAAAAGAAAAGCTTTCTAAAAAAGAGATTGATAAAAAGGTAAAAAGAGCCCTTGAAATTGTTGACCTTGAGGGTTTTGAAAAGCGTTCTGTTCACACCCTTTCAGGCGGTCAACAGCAGAGAATTGCAATCGCAAGAGCTATTGTTAACGAACCGAGAATTTTGCTCCTTGACGAGCCTTTAGGTGCGCTTGACCTGAAGATGCGTAAGGAAATGCAAATTGAGCTTAAATCTATGCACGAAAAGTTGGGCATCACCTTTATCTATGTCACTCACGACCAAGAAGAGGCTCTCACTATGTCCGACAAAATCGTTGTAATGTCC
>JAXESA010000109.1:0-2330 GCA_034116205.1 Ruminococcus sp.
GCCGCCCTCTTGCAACACCGCCGTGCTTCCGCAAACGTCCGCTCTATACAGCCGTCCCTTCAGTTTTCCCTCGCCGATCATCCAGCGTGATAACGTAGTCATTGTTTATCTCTTCTGTATTTTTGTTTTGAAAATTCGCGAGCAATTTCAGCAAACATAAAATCGTTTGAGCAATTCTTTATGCTTTTGATATTGATGCTCGGCATCATCCTATCTTTTTCTCTTTTTACAGCATTTGTGACTTTCGATGTGCAAATACCCCATTTCGATTTTCTACGGAAAGAGCGTTGTTCTCTACGACTTAATACATGTTCGTTCTGCACAACCAAAATCGGAATTTTGCAAAACTCTTTTGATTTTAGCAAATCAACCATATCTTGTTTGACCGCATTTGTAGAAAGCACTGCAAGAGGCGACTCTTCTTTTGCCAAAAGTTTGAATTCGTTCATCGTCTTTGCCGTCACTACGGGATCTGCAAACAAATACACGTTATACTGCTTATTTTTGCTCGTATCTATGAGATTATTCTTCTCGAAAAGAATATCGTTGACTATAGTTGACGTATTCTTTGAATCATGGGAGCAATACACAGACAAAAAATCAAGATACTTCTCATCGGGAGTAAACGGTTCTCTCGAATTCAGATACTGCGCCAATTCAATCGCGTTGTCGATTTGTTTGAACGGAAGATTGTCTATGTCCTCATATACTCCGCGTTCTTTGCAGTATTCATCTTTATCGTAGGTAAACAGCAATATCTCCTTTTTTGTGTTTGCGAAATCGTAAAACACACTTGAATAGTCCGTGATCAACGCATCTGCAATGTTAATGAAGTAGTAAATTTCGAACATTTCAGGGAACGGTCTTATATGTTCAAATGAATCTAACTTCACTTTTTTCATTGCAAGATTGTGCATCTTGACATAGAGAACGACGTCGTCATCTAAATTTTCGTCGATTTCGTGCAAGATATCATTTACTTCCTCGGAATAATCTTGACTTGTCGATGAAACCGAAACTCCTCTCCACGTGGGCATATATACGTATATCTTTTTGTCTTCTACACCCATTTCTTTTTTCAAAGCAGTTTCATATTCTCTATCAAAAAACACATCGTTTCTCGGATATCCGTTCACAAGAATTCTATGGCTGTATAATTTGTCAAGACAAAAAGCATCCACCATTCTATCTCGTGTGTATTCGTTTGGATACAACAAATAATCACTCGCTAAAAATTGGCTTTGGACATTACCTAAATCGATAATTCCGTTGTTCATATGGCGCCCTAAAGTTTTTAGCGGTGTCCCGTGCCACGTATTAAGGATTATTTGTCCTTCCTTTTTGGTATAATAAGTCGGCAATCTGTAATTTGTCACAAGATAATTTGCCGTAGCGAGTATTTTTTGAAATTCGTCGGAATTCATCTTTAACAAAGGCACTTTGATACCTGCGACACGAAGCATTATCTGATTATACTTAGGGTCTTTGACTGCGACATAAATCTTGTACCCTCCTCTTGTATACGCTTCTTTCATAAGCGCATAAACATTGCACGCTATGTTATCGCCCGAATTTGCAATGTACAAGATAGAGTTCTTGACAATAGAATCCATTTTGTATGCGTTCAGATATGTTTCATAATATTCTTTCCCCGTTATTCTGTTTTTTACTTTTTGGGGAAAATGCAACAATATATCAATTACCCTTTTGTTGATACGTTCTATTTTTTTGTTGAATCTAAACAATTTTGACGGAATCATAATGTATGCTTTGACAGCCTTGACATTAGTTCTGTACTTGTTTTTCTTATAGAGTTTTTTATCACCTTTTGTGGAGTATTTTCTTATATAGTCCTTCCATTTTTCAGGATAATAAGTTTCCAAAAAATCATAAAACTCTTCCACGAATTCACACATCACTTCCTTGTTGCACTCAAGGTTATGCGTGTCGTAAAACTTTCTTCCCCAAAAGCCTATACATATCCAAAGCAGTTCGGAATAAAACTGTCTGAAAGTTGACGTGCGCAAATAAAAACGAGTAAGCAATTCGCAGGCTTTGACCTCGTCTAGCATGCGTTCGTCCATTGCGCCCGTTATTGAATTTTTTCTCTTGATTGTGTAATAGTAAAGCGGCTCTTGTACGCTTGCGACTCTTTTTGCAAAATACAAAAACGAATAAATAAACAATGCGTCTTCGGCATAATGAATTTCTTCATTGAATCTAATTCCGCTTTTGAGTATGGCTTCGCGATTGAACAATTTGTCCCAAACGAACGAACTTGTGTCCGGCAAAAGTTTTTTGTTTTCAGAAATATTCGTTACGCCGTCTAT
>JAXESA010000110.1:0-2760 GCA_034116205.1 Ruminococcus sp.
GGAGATGGCAGAGCATACAACTATGTTGATGTTAAGGGTGACTACTCAGGCACAAACCTTTATGCAAAGGGAAAAAATGACGGTGTTGAAGACGCAACAATACGCATATCTGCAACAGGGGAATGGACAATCAAAATCAAGGCTATCACCTTTGACGGAACAGACAACATAACAGGAAGCGGAGAATGTGTTTCTCCTATGTTCCCGGGTACAAACAAAAAGAATACCGTTCAGCTTAAAAACGCCGAGAACGGCGACTTTACAGTATTCCTCTTTGACCAAAACGGAAAGCAAATCGGCGTTTTGTGTGATGAGCTTGACGATTTTGAGGGTACTGTCAACGCAACCTTGGACAAAAACAAATACTACTTTATTGTGGTTAAGTCCCAAGGCGAATGGTCGGTTAACTTTGACAACGACAGCAAAGAAACCAAAGTCAAAAACACAAATTAAAGTTTTTCACACCTTATCAACGGTTTCATTAATAATTTTAGAATAAAATATCCCCCCAAGACAATACTATAAGTAGTTGTCAGGGGGGATTTTTTTGCAGTACAGCAAGGTTGAAATCTGTGGTGTAAACACCGGCAAGCTAAAGGTATTAAAAGAAAGCGAAAAGCGAGAACTTCTTACAATAATGCACAATGGTACAAAAAAGGAACGAGCAGAGGCAAGGGAAAAAATGATTAACGGAAATTTGCGACTTGTTCTGTCGGTTATTCAGCGCTTTACAAACCGTGGGGAAAACTTGGACGACCTGTTTCAGGTGGGGGTTATCGGACTTATCAAAGCCATTGATAACTTTGACTGTTCATTAAATGTACGGTTCAGCACCTATGGCGTACCTATGATCATCGGAGAGATACGAAGATATTTAAGGGATAATAACGCATTAAGAGTCAGCCGTTCTATGAGGGATACCGCCTACCACGCAATGCAGGTGAAGGAAAAGCTGATTAACGAAAACAACAGAGAGCCTACCGTGGAAGAAATTGCAAAGGTTATGGATGTGCCAAAGGAAACAGTTGTCCTTGCCCTTGAGGCAATAGTCGAACCTGTATCCCTTTATGAGCCTGTTTTTTCCGACGGTGACGATACAATTTATGTTATGGATATGCTTAGCAGTAACAACTCCGACAGCAACTGGCTGGAGGAAATTTCTTTTAAAGAATCAATCAAAAAGCTTAGCAAAAGGGCAAAAAAGATTTTGTCCCTAAGATTTTTACAGGGAAAAACCCAGATGGAGGTTGCCAAGGAAATCGGAATAAGTCAAGCACAGGTTTCAAGAATTGAAAAGGGTGCATTAAATCAAATTAAGAGGGATATGTGATTTAAAAAAGAAAATTAATAAAAAATCTCCTTTACTTTCACATTTTAGTATGTTAAAATTTTATTGCGTGAAAGTAATGGAGGTTTTTTTATGAACAATAAAATTAAAGATGAGGCAACCGACCTTCTTTTCAAAGCTATTTTAAGTCTTAAAAACGAAGAGGAATGTTACAGTTTTTTTGAGGATTTATGCACAGTTCCGGAGCTAAAGGCTATGTCACAGAGAATTGTTGTGGCAAAAATGCTGACAGACAAAAATGTTTACAGCGACATAGTTACCAAAACAGGGGCATCAACAGCCACCATCAGCAGAGTAAACAGAAGCCTAATATACGGATGTGACGGTTACGAAATGGTTTTTGACAGAATCTTTAGCAAGAACGAGGACCGATAGTATGCCTTCTTACCAAATATTTGCCGACTTTTATGACAGCCTTACCGACAATGTTGAGTACGAAAAAAGAGCCGATTACATAATCAATCTTTTAGAGGAAAAGCACCATCATAAAATGGGACTAACCCTTGACCTTGCCTGTGGAACAGGAACTCTTACCCTATTATTAAAGGAAAAGGGAGTTGACATTTACGGTGTTGACGGTAGTAGCGATATGCTGTCTGTGGCACAGCAAAAGTCATACGAAAAGGGTCTTGATACCTTATTCCTATGTCAGCAGATGGACAAGCTTGACCTTTACGGAACAATAGACACCTGTATCTGCACCCTTGACAGTCTGAATCACATTACGGATGAAAAGGCTTTTGAAAAAGCTATTGAAAGGGTATCTGTATTTATGAACAAAGGGGGATGCTTTCTGTTCGATTTAAACACCATTTACAAGCACAGAGAAGTCCTTGCTGACAATGCTTTTGTGTTTGAAAATGATGATGTCTTTTGCGTTTGGCAAAATACACCGGCTGAAAGTGACATTGTAGAGATTGACCTTGACTTCTTTGTCAGGTATAATGATACCTACAAAAGGTATAGTGAATTCTTCTGCGAAAGGGCATATTCCCTGGAATTTGTTAAAAAGGTACTGGAAAAATGCGGTTTTTCTATAGAGGGAATTTACGGTGACCTTTCCTATTCCCCTCCGGAGGATGAGGAAGAACGAGTTATTATAGTTGCAAGGAAGGTATGATATGGATAAAATCACAAGATGTATTACCCACGATGGCGCTGTGATGGCCGCCGCCATTGATTCCACCGAAACTGTTTTTACTGCACAAAAAATACACAACACCTCCCCTGTTGCCACTGCCGCACTTGGCAGACTGCTTTCGGCAACCTCTATTATGGGGGCAATGCTGAAAAATCCCAAGGCGACAATTAATTTGCAGGTTGCCGGTGACGGTGAGCTTGGTATTGTTACAGCTGTTGCAAATAGCAAGGGGCATGTAAAGGGATATGTTGGAAATCCGAATTGTACAACT
>JAXESA010000111.1:0-2544 GCA_034116205.1 Ruminococcus sp.
GTAAGATGAACATAATTGAGGTTGTAAAGGAAACATTACAACAGTTTCCGAAGATTTCACAGGTTTGCAATGACATTCACATTGATTTTACCGACGATATACCCACCAATTACGGCTTATCTCCCACAGGTGACACCCTCATTAAAGAGGACATTCTGGGCAATCAAACAAGGCAACACACCTTTATTCTGTACGCAGTGTTTCAAAGCCAGTCAGACTATGACAGAATGGCTAACAGCGGTACTCTCCTTGAGTTACAGCATTGGCTTGAAAACAAGGCAGACAATCAAAAGATAACCGTTACAGTAGGGGACAAGGAGCTTACAGGCGAGCTTAAAAAAATCACCTGTGCAAACGGTATGCTTTACGCCATACCCGACGGCAATTTAAACAGCGGTGTTTTGTATCAGTTACAGATTACCGCACAGTATAAGACTTTTATTTAAGGAGGATTATTTATTATGGCAGATACATTGACAGAAAGTACAGGCAGTGGAACAAACAAGTATTCCGGCAAGCTGAAAAGAAGTTATTTAATGCACTACATTGACGCAAGTTTCGGCAGTTCAACCCCCAAGTGGTTTTTAATCGGCAAGGATATTGAGGATATGTCAATGGAGCTTAACCCGGAGGCAGACGCAAAGAATATCTTTGACCAGACCATTGACAACGGATATGCACCGTCCCTTGGTGTGGAAACATACTATGCTGACACCAATGATGAAATTTACGATAAGCTAAAGGATATTGCAATGAACCGCCTTACAGGGGAGAGTTGCAGAACAAAAATCCTTGAAGTCCTTATTGACAACACAGCCACCATTAACTCATCCACAGGGGCAATTACAGGTGCAAGTGCTTGGGTAGAGGATTGCTTTGTTAAACCACAGTCCTACGGCGGAGCAGGCGGTAACAACAGCGGTGTAAACATTCCCTATAATGTTTCCCTTGAGGGCAACCGTCAAAAGGGTACTGTTGCCATTACCGACAAAGTACCAACATTTACAGCAACATAATATTCGGGGTGGGTGAAACCGCCCCTTAATTCTTAAAGGAGTTGATTTTTTTGAAAAACTTAGACTTTAATACAAGTTACAAGGAATACTCTATAAATGGTGATACCAACAGAGTTCTTCGTATAAAGACCACAGATATGAATATTCTTTCCCGAATCAGAAAGGCTGAAAAGCAGTTGAGAAAGATTGCTGACGATTGCAGTAATATCACAGATAACAGCAAGGTGGTTGAAACAATCACAGAACTTGATGTAAAAGTAAGAGAACAGATTGACTTTATTTTTGATGATAAGGTATCTGATATCATATTTGGCAACACAAACTGTTTAAGTATTGCTGGCGGTAAGCCGATTTTTGAAAACTTCCTTGATGTTGTTCTTCCTGTTATAAAGGAAGATATTTCATCAGAACAGCAGAACTTGGAAAAGATGATTGGCAAGTACACTTCCAAAGTCCCAAGGATTACAAAATGATAGGTGAACTTCCTACAGGTCTTATTGTTGATGATAAGGAATATCCAATCAATTCTGATTTTCGTATTGCTCTACTGATTTTTCAGGCATTTAACGATAGAGAACTTAACGACTATTGTAAGACAATGGTTTGCCTAAAATGTTTATATAAAAATATCCCTTGCAATATTGAGAAAGCCGTCAAGAAAGCTCTATGGTTCCTTGACGGCGGAAATATGCCAAAGTCAAAACAATCGCCTAAGAAAATGTTGGACTGGGAGCAGGACGAAAGTATTATTTTCCCCGCAGTCAACAAGGTTGCAGGTTATGAAACAAGGACGGTTGATTATTTGCATTGGTGGACATTCCTCGGCTTATTTAATGAAATAGGCGAGGGATTATTTTCCCAAGTAATGAATATCCGCTCCAAAAAGGCAAAGGGTAAAAAGCTTGAAAAGTGGGAAAAGGAGTTTTACAGAGAACATCAAGAGATGATTGACCTTAAAGACAAACTTACAGCAGAGGAACAAGCTGAGGTTGATTTTATCAGTAGTATAGTCTGAAATATTCTCCTTGTACCTAAATATTGTTGACTTTTAAGAAAATACAATATATTATAAATTTATACTACTTGTGTGGAGCATAAGTTATGAGTTTACAAGAAAAATACAGAAAAATATGTATAGACTTAATACTGAAAAAACCAATATATAAGCGAGTTTGGTTTTGGATTATTGTGGGATTGATTTTTATTATAGGTTTTATTGGAGTGGTCAATGAAAAGATACAAATGAACACACCTGTAAAAACTGTTGTAGAAAATACGGAAACTGCTTTATCAGAGAAAGAGTATAAAGCCTTGTGTGATGTTATAGATTACAAAACCCTTGCAAGAAATCCTGAAAAACATAAGGGAGAGAAGTTTAAATTCACCGGTAAGGTTTATTCTGTAAAAGAAAATAAATCTAAACAAGCCGGAATGATAGTGTATGCTATGAAAATTGAGGTTACAGAGGATGAGTATGGCTTTTGGGATGATATAGTTTGTGCAAATATAGAACTACCGGAAGAAGCTG
>JAXESA010000112.1:0-6485 GCA_034116205.1 Ruminococcus sp.
GTAGAACAGGGAACAACAATTCATCTTACAATCCGTGTTCCAAGAGAGTTGCATTGTTCCTATGCCGAGTTGTGCATAAAGTTTGACGAGGACTATAACTGGGAATATCATAAGATGTACTGGTTTGGAATTCACGATAATGATTACGACAAATGGGAATGTGACTTTGTTGCGGACAGGGTCGGACTTTACTGGCATGGTTTCAGACTTCGCACCCAGTACGGTGACAGATATATTATTCCCACAGATGTTGACACAAAGTCCTGTATTTCCGAATACCCCGGCAGGGCTTGGCAGATTACCTGCTACGAAAAAGGCTTTGAAACTCCAAAGTGGCCTGTGGGCGGAGTTATGTATCAGATTTTTCCCGACAGATTTTACTTTAGCGGAGAAAAAAAGAATATTGACAGAAAAGACCTTACCATTATGGAGGACTGGGACAGTCTGCCACAATGGTGGCCTAATGAACAAGGTGAGATAACTAACACAGACTTTTTCCAAGGTGATTTAAAAGGAATTACCGAAAAGCTTCCTTACCTTAAAAATCTTGGCGTTACCTGCATTTACCTCAATCCTATTTCAAAGGCATACAGCAACCACCGATACGACACAGGTGACTACTCTCAGGTTGACCCTATGCTGGGTACAGAAGAAGATTTCATCACCCTTTGTAAAGAGGCTTCAAAGTTGGGAATCCACGTAATCAACGACGGTGTTTATTCCCACACAGGAAGTGACTCAAAATACTTTAACAGAAGCGGAAACTACGGTGACGGCGGTGCATACAGGGATAAAAATTCTCCTTATTACAGCTGGTACAAATTTAACAATTGGCCCGATAACTACAATAGCTGGTGGGGATTTTACACCCTGCCGGAGGTGAACGAGGAGGACCCTGCATTTAATGAATATATAAACGGTGAAAACGGTATTGTTAGAAAGTGGATGCGTGACGGTAACTCCGGCTGGAGACTTGATGTTGCCGACGAGCTACCCGACCCATTTATTGAAAATTTACGAAGAGCTGTTAAGGCAGAAAACCCGGAAGGCTTTGTTATAGGTGAAGTTTGGGAGGATGCTTCTAACAAGGAAAGCTACGGTGCAAGGAGAAAATTTCTTCTTGGCAATCAGCTTGACTCCGTTATGAATTATGTATTCAGAAATGCAATCCTCGACTATTGCAGAGGTACTGACTCCAAATACACAATGGATACAATTTTAAGTGTGCTTGAAAATTATCCAAAGCCTGTTATTAGAGTTTTAATGAATCTTCTTTCCACCCACGACACAGAACGAATTCTCACAATGCTTGCCGGTGAGCCATTAAATGGTAGGGACAGAAAGTGGCAGGCAGAAACTCATATGACTCCCGAACAACGCAAAAGAGGTTTGGAGCTTATGAGAATTGCAACAGGAATTCAATATACACTCCCCGGTTTTCCTTGTGTTTATTACGGTGATGAGGCAGGTATGGAAGGCTACCGTGACCCATTCAACAGATGCTGTTACCCTTGGGGTAATGAGGATAAGGAACTTGTCAAGTGGCACAGCGACTTAGGTGCATTAAGACAATCCATATCAGCACTTTGGGACGGTGATTTTCAGCCTGTTTATGCAAAAGGAAACGTGCTTTCCTACCTAAGATATGATAAAGAAAGTGGAATTTACTGTGCTTTTAACACAGGTGATGTGGATGTCATTATGGATATTCCTGCTGTTCTTTACGACGGTAAACCAATGATGGGTACAGAAATCGTTAACGACAGAGTTATTGTTCCCGCAAGGGGAACAGCCTTTATTGCGATGTAATTCAAAAAATTAATCATAAATAGATTGCCCCGAAAGACGGAATAGAATCCATCTTTCGGGGTTTTTATACTATACCAATTCTTTCAGCTGTGTCAAATCGTTACAAATGGCAAAGATGTCTTTTTTTAAATCCTTTGTACAGGGGGTAAGGTCGGGTATCATCACAGTTTTACACCCTGCCCTGACGGCTGACATTACACCGTTGGGAGAGTCCTCAACAGCTATACATTCCTGTGGACTTAACCCAAGTTTTTTTGATGCCAAAAGGTAAATATCCGGCTGTGGTTTTGAATTTTTAACCATTCCTCCACAGATACACTGGTCAAAATATTTAAAAAGTCCGGCAATACCCAGATGCTCCTCCGCCCTTTCGTATGGTGAAGAAGTTGCAAGGGCAATTTTAATTCCTTTTTCCTTTAGATAAGGCAATATTTCGTCTGCACCTTTTTTTATTTCCACACCGTTTTGACGGACATATTCATCCATCAAGGCAATCCTCTTTGCCTTAACTTTCTCATAATCCAAACTTTCACCAAAAAAGGATTTTAGCTTTAATTTTGCATTTTTGCCCGTCAAAGAACGTAGGGCAAGTATATGCTCTTTTCTTGCAGGGTAACCATAGGATTGGAGTGATTCAAGCCAAAATCGCTGATACAGCACCTCGGAATTAAGCAAAACTCCGTCCATATCAAAAATTACGCCCTTAATTTTCATTTTTCTCACCATTGTTCCTTAAATTTACAAACACTATTCCCAATGTGATAAGCACAACTGAAACAACATTATATACATTCAATATTTCTTCACCAAGGAGGATACCGCTCCAAATTGTTCCGAAAATCGGTATTAACAGATTAAAAATAAGTATTCCAGAGGGAGGATTATATTTTAATAGGGCTGTCCATACCGTAAAGGAAATTGCCGAAACCACACCTAAATATATTAGCAGAATATAGTTTATTCCACCTCTAAATTCAAGACTTCCTCCAAACAAAAATCCAACAAATATAAGTCCGCCTCCACCAATAAGGAGATGATATGCTGAAACAGTCATTGGATTTTTTCCTTGACTTATCTTTTTGCTGTATAGATTTCCGGCTGTGGCAGCAAAGGTTGAAATCACAATAAAACCCTCTCCGATAAAAGTAAAGCTGTTTTGAAAAAGCCCATCAAGGTTGACTACAACTATACCGGCCAAACCAACACCACACCCAAAAACCTTTTTTGGTGTGAGGTTATCATTTTTGAAGAAAAGGGGTGACAGTGCAACTCCCAAGAAAGTGCCTAATGATGAAATGATTGATGTCTTTGTTCCTGTTGTGTTTGAAAGTCCTATGTAGGAAAAAAGATACTGCAAAAAAATTTGCATAATTCCCATTATGCTTATTGGTACAAATTCTCTTTTTTTGGGGACTACAAACCTTTTTTCCATAAGAGATGCAACAGCAAGTACCATTAAACCGGCTATAAAAAAACGATAGCCGGCAAAGAGTACCTTGCCGGCATAATTCTGGTTTTCCAAAGCAAATATTTCATAGCACTTTTTAATTACAGGAAATGCTGTTCCCCACAGGGAAACACATAGCAAAGCCAAAAGTGATGCAATAATTTTGTTACTAAAAAATTTTTCTCTATTCATAGGATATATTTTATCACAATATGTAGAAAAAGTGAAGAGGACTATTTTTTAATCTTTCTTTTTGATTTATAGAACACCCCTGCATAAATTAAAATTTCCATTATTATTATGGCAACACATAGCCATATATATTCTGATTTTTTCATCAACGGTTTTTTAGTAAGATTTTGCACACTAATACGCAGATCACCATTTTTTTCTTCTCCGTTTATTGTAAATTTTCCGGGATAAGGGTCAATTGAATTTCCGGAGGAAACACAGAAGAAAGCACGGTCAAACTTCCCTTTTCCGTTAATTTCTATTCTAAACTTTTCGTTAACCTTTGGATAGTAATACTTTTTAAGACGTATTACACCTTTTCCTTTTTGATAATTATTAATCCTGTACCCATCAACGGAAGATTTATTAGGTTTTTTCTTCTTGTTAAAGTCAATTTTTCCTTCTCCCAAAAGCTGTTCTTTTTGATTAAATAACTTTAAACTATAAACAGGCTCCTCTCCTACCGGTTTTGCCATATTATTATACCTATAAAAAATTGTAATGCGGTTAAATTTTCTATTAGAGTAGAATTCCTGAGAAATAGTTACATTATTTTTTACAGTTGTATGGATATATCTATTATGTGTTGAGGTAACAGAAATAATAGGTGTTTTACAGCTTTTTATCTGCTCTGTAAAAAATGGGTTGCCAATAAACATAATCACAATTGAGAAAATAGCAACAACACTGTAAGCTATTCTGCCTACATTTTTTGCTTTTATAGTAGAAATTGCAAAATAGTTTTCAATACTTTCTCCTCCCATCGAGGCCATTATAATAACTAAGAAGACAAATGGAACAGCGTATGATGGTTTAACCTCCCAAAGCATATAGAAACCATAGGCACCAAGCATAGTAAGTAAGAAAACTAAGCTAAATTTTTTCTGCTTATTTATAATAAATCCTATTGCAAAAATAAGAGTCAATATGTTTAGAGCTATCCAATACATTTGACAATAAATATATAATAAGTCTGATTTTGCACCAATTATATATTTTGCGCCTAAAGCATACTTATTTGTTCCACATATTCTTGGCGTGTAGGTCATTGTACCATCGCCCCAGTTAGTTCCGTGCTTAAAGTACAAATGCTGTATAAAAGTTGAAGGGGTATATTTCTCTATTGCTTTTTTTATGTATCTATTACAGTTTTCCTTTATCTCCTCTTGTGTTTCCAAATGTTCATTTTGATTAACTAAATCTCCGTCAAATGTTCCGTCGTTTGTAAGTCCCATTGCAACCCAATGTATAAGAGGAAAGTTTCTTTCACTGCCTGTGTAATAGTGATTATTAAGGGCTTTACAACAGGCAAATGTTCCACCTGCAAAAATAACACCAACCACCAATATTACACCTGTCTTTTTAAACCTCTCTTTGCTACGGAAAGTCCACAGCAAAAGGCATATAAAGAATGCAATAGATAAAATCATTACAACAGGGCGGATATTGTATCCAATTACGGTTAAAACACCGGCAACAGCGGAATTTATAATTATAGAAGATTTCTTTTTTGAACGGTAAATATTAGCCCCTGCAAGGAGTATTCCCCCCATAAACGGAAAGCAAAAAGAAACTGTATATACCCAAGGCACTAAAAAAAGAATAGGTGGATACAAAAGACTAAGTAAAAGAAACTTTACGGATGTAGTAAGCTTTCCTGTAAGTTTTTTTATACCAAAAAAGAAAAGCACCTGTGCTCCCATAATAACAACTGCGTTTACACATCTACCAAATGCTATTAGGTCAGTCACCCCAAAGAAATCTGCAACAGAATAGATGAAGAAAAGCAAAATAACCATTGGGTTATTGTTTGCATATTTTGCAAAATATCTGGTGCTCCCATCAATCACATCAATTTTTCCCTTTGCCATTCCCACAGCATAGTCATTAACATAAAAACTATCTGTAATTGGGATTGTTGTATAGTTTAGAAGTACAAAGAGCAAAATACCACCAAAAAGTGTAAAAAGCACTATGCTTGCTATAACAAGTCCCCTTTTAGACAATTTACTTATCATACGGAACATAGCAAGAATTCCAAAAGCAATAAGTATTCCGCCGGAAATATTCATAGAATATATTAAAAACAACTGCAATCCATCAGAAGTTGAAACGCTGAAATAATTTCCTTCCGTTGCATACAAAATAAACGCACATGAAATTGTCACACAGGTTAATATGCCGAACAAAACAGCAAAAACCTTAGATATTACATTGGTAAATTTTATCACTATTATATCCCCCATTAATAAATAGCAAATATATTGCCAATTTATTTTACAACATATCAACTAAAACAACAATAAAAAAATGAAAAATGGGACAACATTCCGATAAATTTCTGTAATTTACAAAAAAATTGTAATTTTCTACAGTTTTTTTATGATATTTTTATTTATTAAATACAAAATAAAAGAGGCTGATAAACAGCCCCTTTGTTATCCTATTAAAATATAGTCACTGACTAACCTATAATTTTCTTTAGTAATTTTTCCATTACTGTCCTTTACAGTAACCTCCACATTGTGTTCACCCAAGCTCAAGCTATCCTCTATCAAAAATTCATTGCTTTCTGAAAAATCTTGAACAAGTGCGCCGTTGTCAAGGTTAAAGCTAAACTGATACGGTGCTGTACCGAAGATAGCATAAGCCGTAACCTTTGTGTTGGTATCTGCAAAGGAAGTGTACCATCTGTTTGTGTGAATTGATGTGATTACAGGGTCATCACTTGTGTATGGCTCTACAACTGTATATGTGGATATATGTGTTTCGTACTCGTCAAATATGTTAAAGTATTTTACCTCTATCCTATAATCTCCTGCTTTATCGAATGTATATACAAGGGTATTATTCTCTGACCGTTCCTGTACAACCTTACCGTCAATAATAAATTCATAAGAAAACGGTTCTATTCCTCCACAGGCAGTAATTGTAAATGTTACAGGCACTCCTGCCATAGCCTTACCATCTTCAAAATCGGCAGAGAAATTTTCAAAAT
>JAXESA010000113.1:0-11050 GCA_034116205.1 Ruminococcus sp.
CAATCATATTAGCCTCGTCGTCCCCTGCCTCACGGAGCATCATCTGATGTTCAAATCTGCCTCTCTGGTCGATTGGGTCGTTAAGCTCGGTGTAGGCATTGGCAAGTTCTCTGCCTGTAACAAAGAATTCAAATCTTTCAACAAGCAAAGGGTTGTCACCCTTTCTCTTTGTAAGAGGAGAAATTTCAACAGGATAGTCTGTAATAAAGGTTGGCTGAACAAGCTTGTCCTCTACATATTCGTCAAATGCAGCAGCAAGAATGTTGCCCCATGTGTCTGTTGACTTAACCTCAAGATGAAGTTCCTTTGCAACTTCCTTTGCCTTTTCGGTGTCGCCCATAAATTCGCTGAAGTCAACCCCTGAATACTCCTTAACAGCGTCAATCATTGTCATACGCTTAAATGGTGTAGCCAAGGAAATTTCCTGACCCTCGTATGTTATCCGGTCTGTTTCGTTAACTGCAAGGCAGGATTTGTTAACAAGCTCCTCGGTTATATCCATCATACCGTTGTAATCGGTGTATGCCTGATAAAGCTCAATAGTTGTAAACTCAGGGTTATGCTTAACATCCATACCCTCGTTTCTAAAGATTCTGCCTATTTCGTAAACTCTTTCCATACCGCCGATAATAAGCCTCTTTAGAGGAATTTCGGTGGCAATTCTCATATACATATCAATGTCAAGGGTGTTGTGGTGAGTGATGAAAGGTCTTGCAGATGCACCGCCGGGGATTGTGTTAAGGACAGGAGTTTCAATCTCAACAAAATCCTTGCTGTCCATAATGTTTCGGATGGTGGAAACAATTTTACTTCTCTTTACAAAAGTTTCCTTAACCTCAGGATTCATTATGAGGTCAACCTCACGCTGACGGTATCTCAAATCCACATCCTTTAGTCCGTGGTACTTTTCAGGCAATGGCAAAAGTGACTTTGAAAGGAGCTTTACACCTGTTGCGTGAACAGATACTTCGCCCATCTTTGTCTTGAACACAAAGCCTGTACACTCCATAATATCGCCGATGTCCCACTTTTTAAGACCTTTGTATGTATCCTCTCCAAGGTCGTCAAACTTTGCAAAAATCTGCATTTTACCTGTACGGTCATACAAATCCATAAACATAACCTTACCCTTGCCACGCTTAGACATAATTCTGCCTGCAATGGTAACGGTCTTGCCTTCTAATTCCTCAAAATTGTCGGCAATATCCTTGTTTAGAGTATCTCTTGATGATGTATTGACCATATATGGGTCGTTGCCGGCTGCCTGTAGCTCTGCCAGCTTGTCACGACGAACCTTGAGTAAATCTCCGCCATTGTTCTTGTTTTGGTTATTCTGCTCTCCCATTACTATTTTCCTTTCCGATATAAAAGGCAGTCAACAGACTGCCTTAATCAATAAAATATACTATCTTAAAGTTTGCTGTCTGACAAATTATTTTAGAATTTCAATCACCTTGTAAGCCACTACACCGCCCGGTGTTTCAATTTCTGCAACATCATCAACAACCTTTCCGATAAGACCCATACCGATAGGACTTTCGTCAGAAATCTTCATTTCCTTAGGGTTGCTTTCATTAGAGCCTACTATACGAATCTGCATTTCTTTATCTGTGGCAACGTTCTTAATGATTACTGTACTGCCAACATGAACCTTATCGTTGTTAATATCGTTTTCGTCAATAATAACAGCATTTTTAAGGCTTGCTTCTATGTCAGCAATTCTTGCTTCAAGGATTGCCTGCTCATTTTTGGCATCGTCATATTCAGAGTTTTCTGAAAGGTCACCGTAAGAGCGGGCAACTTTAATTTTTTCTGCGATTTCTTTTCTTTTTTCGCCCTTAAGAACCTCAAGCTCCTCTTCTAATTTCTTAAGACCTTCTTCTGTGAGCATAACCTGTTTTGCCACGTAAAACACATCCTTTTTCTTAAATATATACTACTTAATTATATCATTCTTAGTCGTTATGTCAAGCGTTTAAATAAGGAGATTTCAAGCTAAATCATTTGCACAGATTGTTTAGTCAGTGATTCCCTAGATATTTCCCTAAACTTTTTACTGTACAGGTAGAATTTTCATTGTAGGACACCTTAGGAACAATCTCCCCCAGAAAATACTTTCTTCCTTTGCTGTACAATGCCGATGCAAAATACATTTCATCCATATCTTCATCCATCAGTCTTCGGTATTCCTCCGGAAGGGTACAGGTGTAACTCCAGTAACAAATGGAAGGTAAGTCAACCAAGGGTTTTTCGCATGTCAGCACAACGGACTTTTTATTAAGGCTAATTCTTTTTTGAATCAAGCAGGGCGCAATCACCAAATCTGCATCCTTGATACGTGTTAGCCTGTTTGTATAAACAAGACTTACCCCCAGCTTTTCCATTAACTCTTCTCCTACAGTTCCATATTTTTCTCTGTTACCTGTAACCACCACAAAGTTGTCGGTGAGGGTAGAAAGTTTCCACAAAAAATCACATTCACTTCCATCAGCATCAATAAAACCTATATTCAGCTTTTGGGGATTTTCCATTGTCTTTAAGGTTTGATAAGCAAAATTACAGGTCATCTTCTTAAGAAAGAAATTGTCGTAAAATCTGCGCAATCCGGAATTTTTTGGAAAGTTAATTTTGTCACTGCAAACAAGGCATACCGCCTGACTACCGGCCTGATTATACACAGCCTTCCAGTTTATTTTATCTCTGTAATTTACATAGGTAAGTCGCCGTACCGCAATATTTTTACCGTCTATGTAGGTTTCAATCAACTTATCTTTATAAAATGGATAAAATATCTTTTTTATGCCTGTGAGTTTTCTATTCTCAATAGAAAATGTTGTAAACATAAAAACACCCCCGCATACATAAGTATGCAGGGGCAAATGAATTATTGACCTATTTAGTTGTAGTTTCTTGGGTGTTATCTTTTAACACCGACTTTTTAATGAAAACATAGGAGCCATCGGAAATTTTACAGCCCTTATAATCTTTGTATTTTTCGGCATCATACTTATTTTCGGGAACATAGATAATATTATCCTTATCTATGCTTTGAACATACTGAGAAGCCAAAGCCTCCCTCAGTTCATCCTCGTTTATTTCTCCGCCGTAGTCCTCTCGGATAGCAGAGTCAACCTCATACAACTTTGTAAATAGCGCCTGTTTTTCAGCCAAGTCTGTTACCTTGGAATTAAAAGTGTGCATTGCATATATGTAAGCACCGGAAAAAGCAACTGCTCCGCACAAAGCCGCAACAGCGATTGTTATACCCAAAGGAATCCCTTTTTTAGTCCCTTTCGACTTCCTTCTTCTGTTACTCATAACTAAAATTCCGACATTGGGTCATACTTGACGCCATTAGATCTGCACTCAAAGTGGAGATGAGGACCGCTTGACCAGCCGGTTGAACCAACGTAACCGATTACCTGTCCCTTTGCAACACTTTCACCTGTGCTTACAACCGCCTTTGTCAAATGGCCGTAAATTGTACATTTACCGTTTCCGTGGTCGATCCAGACATAGTTGCCGTATCCTCCGCCACAACCGCAGGAACCGGACTTTGCCCAGTTATGAGAACAAGAATTTTCTGCAACAACAACTGTGCCACTGTCTGCCGCAACAACTGTTGCACCCATAATTCCACCACTGGAAATATCGATGGCACCATGTCCGTAGCTTCCTCTGTCCTCTCCAAAGGTTGATGAAAGGGCTGTAAATCCGGGAACCGGCCAGCAATAACCACTACCGGAAGATGGTACAATATATGTTTCACTATTATCTGGAGTATCAGAAACATTTTCATTATCCGAGTATGAATCTCCTCCATTTGTTTGACCAACATTTGCGGCTGCTGCCTTTTCAGCTGCTGCTCTTGCGGCTGCTTCTCTCTGTGCTTTCTGTGAATAATATTCTGAAATCTGGTCGTCAATACCGTTAAGCTCACCATTATTGGCTTTGATAGCAGCTTCTTGCTTCTTATTTCTTGTGTAAAGGGTATCAAGTATTTTCTGATTTTCATCCACTAAATCCTGAAGATCATCCCTCTTGGTTTGGAGATTTTTCTTCTCTTCTTCCTGCTCAGCTTTGTCGGATTGGAGTTCCTTTTTTTCCGCCTTAACAGTATTCATATCGGACTCAATATCATTAATAAGTTTTTCGTCGTAATTACTTACATTTCGCACAAGTTCAACCTTATCAATGAAATCGTTGAAATCCTTTGCTCCCAAAATAATTTCAAGAGAACTTACATCTCCGGACATATAGATTGTCTTAATCCTTTTGCGCAGAGTATTTGTTCTGTCTTCAATATCCTTATTAAGCTCTTTAATCTTTTTTGTTTTTGACTGAATTTTCTTGTCAAGCTCATTGATTTTTTCCTGGCTAAGGACAATTTCTTCATTGACAGTTTCTACCTTACCAAGCAGTGACTTTTGGTACTCCTTGGTCTTTGAAATTTTCTCATTATTTTCGTCTAAAACCTTTTGATATTCTTCACTTTTCTTTTTTAGTTCCGCCTGCTTTTGTTCAAGCTCGGCAATAGAATCCTCGGCAGTTACCTTGGTAGTATCTGTATGGAGAAAAAATGCAACTGTACAGGTCACTACCGTAAGGGACAACAAAGCCGAAACAATCTTTTTTAGCAAATCGGACAACTCCTTTCTTCAATAGATTACCATCCAAGTATGATTGAACCTTCTTTTTTCAGATATTTTCCAATACTGATAAGTCCACCAACCATACCAACAATTATACCTGCTACTACAAAAGCAATGCCAATAGGTAACATTACATTTGAAAATGGAATTGGTGTGAATGGTATTACATACTGGATTGCCTCAATAACAAGGTCGTAAGCCAGCATTAATCCAAATAGCGATATGATACCCGAAACCGCACCGATGATAATACCCTCCATAAGGAAAGGAATTCTTACAAACATATTCGTTGCACCAACTGACTTCATAATGCTGATTTCAAACCTGCGGGCATACATTGTCATACGAATTGTGTTAGAAATAATAAACAGTGAGATTATTACCAAAGCACATACAACAGCTATGGACAAAATCTGTATCAGCTTGTTCAGGCTGGTAAGCTTGTCCGCCACATCTGTCTGAGAAGAAACAGTTGCTACTCCGGATATTTTTGTTATCTCACTTACGGTTTCGTCATACTTTGACAAATCATTTACTGTCACTTTGTAAGCATCAGGGAGGGGATTTCCGTCACCCTCCATTTCAGCAAACACTTTGTCACCCAAAACATCCTTGTAGTCCTTGATTGCCTCCTCTTTTGGGAAAAAGGTAACCTCGGTGATGTTTTTCAGATTTTCCATCTGTTTTCCGGCTTGTATTGTTACCTCTTCGGTGGCATTATCCTCCATATAAACTGTTGTAACATTGTTTTCTCCAACCTTATTAACAACAGTCTTAACATTGAGGGATACCATAATTGCCGCCCCGGTAAGAACAAGGCAGGAAACAAGGACACCAACAGATGCAAGGCTCATCATTCTGTTTGACCAAACATTCTTGACGCCCTCTTTTATTAAATAACCAATACTACTGATTCTCATACATCATTTCCCCTTTTCCACACTACTTAAGCGAATCAATGACAGAATCCACTGCTGCGTCCTGCTTTTTCTTCTTCTCATCCTCGGCAATAATTCGTCTGATTTTTGCCGGGTCAAGGGTAACTGTGTGGATAAGGTCTTCCTTATTATCAGATTCTATTTCTTCAACAATTTTGTCAATGTTTTCAACAACCTGTTCAACCTGTGAGCGTGGAGCCTCTTCTTCCTCCACTTCTTCCACTTCAACCGGCTCTTCTTTCTGCGTATGAAGTTCCTCAACATCCTCAGGAGATTCCTCATCCAACTTAAGGAGAGGACTTAGCTCATCGTCAGAAATATCCTGGTCATATGAAGATATAAGCTCAAGTTCATCGGCTGATGTTTCCTCAAGCTTGGTGTCGTGAACAATCTTTCCCTTATGTATCTCGATAACACGCTTGCCGAATTCCTTAACAAGGTCGTGCTCATGGGTAACAACAATGATTGTTGTACCCTGCTTGTTAATCTCCGACAGCAAATCAATAATCTCGTGGGACATCTCCGGGTCAACATTACCTGTTGGCTCATCGGCAATAATAATCTCCGGGTTATTAACAAGGGCTCTTGCCAAAGAAACCCTTTGCTGTTCACCACCGGAAAGCTGACTTGGCTTGCTTTTGATTTTGCTGCCCAGTCCAACAAGTCTAAGAATATAAGGTACTCTTTCCTTAATGGTTTTGTTACTTGCGCCGACGCATCTCATAGCAAATGCTACATTGTCGTACACCGACATTTTTTCAATAAGCCGAAAGTCCTGAAAAACTATTCCCATTTTTCTTCTGAGATAAGGGACTTTTCTCCTACGAAGCCTTTTTAATTTAATACCGTCAACGGTAATTTCACCCTTTGTAAGTCTCTCTTCACTCATAATTAATTTGAGGAAGGTACTTTTACCTGCACCTGAAGAACCAACAATAAAAACAAATTCACCGTCATTTATTTTTAAACTTATGTTGTTCAATGCATGCGTGCCTGAAGGGTAGTCTTTAGATACATTTCTAAATTCTATCATATATTCCTTCTCCTGTTTGGTAATTAATGGATATATACCATTTACGCAAAACTCGTTCTACCCAAAACACGGCAGAACGAGTCCCATTCAATACTTAGCTCAGCCTGTATGCTGATAATTATTCACATAACTTTGAGGTCAGTATTAGTATTTTGTAGGGCTTGCTGTGAGGTATCTCTTAACCATAAGTGCTACCTTAAACACAATGGCGTCTTCAAATTCTCTCAAATCAAGACCAGTTAACTTTTTAATTTTTTCAAGTCTGTAAACCAGAGTATTTCTGTGTACAAACAGCTTTCTTGAGGTTTCGCTCACATTAAGGTTATTCTCAAAGAATTTCTGTATTGTAAACAGTGTTTCTTGGTCAAGACTTTCAATAAAACCCTTTTTGAACACTTCCTTAAGGAACATCTCGCAAAGTGTTGTAGGAAGCTGATAAACAAGCCTTGCAATACCCAAGTTATCGTAGCTGATAATAGTTCTTTCGTTATCGAAAACCTTACCAACCTCAAGGGCAACCTGTGCCTCTTTAAAGGAATGTGCCAAATCCTTAATTCCCACAACGATAGTTCCTATACCAATCGTGCAATGTGTGTAGAATTCTGAGGACAAGGTATCAACTATCGAACCGGCAAGCTTCTCAAGGTCTTTTTCTTCAATACCCGGCTTAAGCTCTTTAACAAGTGCAATCTCTGTTTCATTAATATTAATAATGAAGT
Organism: Ruminococcus sp.; assembly: GCA_034116205.1. GTDB lineage: Bacteria > Bacillota > Clostridia > Oscillospirales > Acutalibacteraceae > Ruminococcoides. The sequence continues at coordinate 7,343 of JAXESA010000113.1, forward strand.
CCTTGGACTTGTCCGGGAACAAATTCTGAAGTACATCATAAGCAGAAATTTCGGTCTTTGATGTAATCTTGATAAGCATTACAACTCTTGAAACCTCAGAATTAAAATGAAGTTCTCTTGCCTTAAGATAAATATCACCGGGCAGAATGTTATCAAGAATAACACTTTTTATAAAATTACTTCTGTCATATTTTTCGTCATAATACTGCTTAATCGCATTTAGGGAAACCGCCAAAAGGCCCACATATCTTTGGGCAGCCTCGTCTGTGCCGGAAACAAATACTGCGTACTCCGGACGCTGATTAACACCAAATGACTGGTATGTATATCCATTGATTACATATGGAACTGTAGATGACAAGGTTTCAGCATTGATACTCTCGTTAACCTCACCTATCCTTCCAAGTTCAGAACAAGCAATTACAACGGATGTTTCGTCAACAATTCCGATTGTTCTGTCAATAGTATCACGCATCTGATGGATTACTCCTTGAAAGAGTCTGTTTGACATTATATTTTCCTCCCCGACTATAGTCATAATGACTAATGCTTTGGTAATATAGCAATAAGAACTATTCCTTTTCATATACATTTTACACAAAAACTCAGAGAAATGCAACTATTATTTTAAAAATTGTAGGATAAAGATGTTAGAAATAATTGTATTACTACAAAAAACCATATAAAATGATCATTTTTTTGATTATGTACAATAAGATTATGCCCAAAAATTCCATTAAAACCAAAAATCCCCCTCGAAAAGAGGGGGATTAATATTTTACAACTAAAGCAATCAGTTAGTAATTGTCTTTTCTGTTTCCGGGTCAAAGATGTGAATCTTCTCCGGTTCAAAAGCAATCTTAATCTTGTCGCCGGGCTGAGCCTTTGAAGTTGGTTCAACTCTTGCAATGATTGGAATACCTTCAACATTAACATAGAGGTAAATCTCTGCACCCATAAGCTCTGTAACATCAACATTAGCTTCGATAGCACAGTTAGAGAACTTTTCAACAAGTTCCGGTTCGTCGTGAACATGCTCAGGACGAATACCAACTCTTACTGACTTGCCAATATATTTATCAAGCTTTCCGCCTTCGTTCTTGCTTGCAGGAAGAGGAATGCTATATCCTGCAAATTCTGCACTTACAACATTACCCTTCTTAGAAAGTGTAGCGTCGATAAAGTTCATCTGAGGAGAACCGATAAATCCTGCAACGAACTCATTGCAAGGCATATCATAAAGGTGCTGAGGTGTATCAACCTGCTGAATAAAGCCGTCCTTCATAACAACGATTCTTGTACCCATTGTCATAGCCTCTGTCTGGTCATGAGTAACATAGATGAAGGTTGTGCCAAGTCTTTGATACAACTTAGAAATCTCTGTACGCATCTGTGCACGAAGCTTTGCGTCAAGGTTTGAAAGAGGTTCGTCAAGAAGGAATACCTTAGGATCACGAACGATAGCACGACCTAAAGCAACACGCTGTCTTTGACCACCGGACAAAGCCTTTGGCTTTCTGTCAAGGTACTGCTCAATACCAAGAATTCTTGCAGCCTCCTGAACTCTTTCCTTGATCTCTTCCTTAGGTGTTTTTCTCAGTTTAAGACCAAATGCCATATTATCATAAACAGTCATATGAGGATAAAGAGCATAGTTCTGGAATACCATTGCGATATCTCTGTCCTTAGGTGCAACATCGTTTGCCAGCATATCGCCGATGTAAAGTTCACCCTTGCTAATGTCTTCCAATCCTGCAATCATACGAAGTGTTGTTGATTTACCACAACCTGAAGGACCAACCAAAATGATAAATTCTTTGTCCTCAATTTCAAGGTTGAAGTCTGTAACAGCAGTAACACCACCGTCATAGGTTTTGTAAATATGTCTTAAAGATACATTTGCCATACTAACTATAACCTCCTTGTATGTTTAAGCAAAGCCAAATGACACAACTCCGCTAAATAGTTATACATCAGTAAGTAGTATAACATTTTTCTAACAATAATGCTACCCATATTTTTAACTAAATATTACCCAAAGTTTTTAGTCAAAAAGTCACATACATAAAAAAGTCTTAATTTTTTTGGATATTATCTACAAAAAAATCAGCTGTTTTTCCTCTTCCAGCATTGGTCGGCACTGGCCAAGTGGCAAATTTTCAGGCAAAACAAAACCCCCAATTGACACTCTTTTCAGCTTTTTCACCCTTAATCCCTGTGTAATAAACATTTTTTTCACCTGGTGAAACTTGCCTTCGCCTATAATAACCTGCGCTTTTTCAGGGTTATTTTTATCGGGAATAAGGGTTGCCGGCAGACATTCTGTCCCATCCCTAAATGTAATACCCCTTTTAAAGTTATCCACCATATCCTGTGTTACCTCACCGTCCAACTCTGCAACATACTTCTTATTAATGTGTTTTTTAGGGGAGAGCATACTGTGGGCAAATTCTCCGTCGTCGGTAATAATCAGCAGTCCTGTGGTGTCCTTGTCCAGTCGTCCTGCCGGGAAAATTCCCTTTCGCCTAAACTCCTTTGGCACAAGGTCAATTACAGTAGGCTCGTCCCTGTCGCTTGTGGCTGAAACATAGCCCGAGGGCTTGTTCATCACAAGGTAAACATACTGTGAATACTGTATTTTTTCTCCATTCACAACAACTGCATCATTTTCTTCGTCAATTTTTTGGTCAGGCTTTGTCAACAAAGCGCCGTTCACCTCAACCAGCTTACTGCGAATCAGCTTTTGAACTTCTTTTCTTGAGCCAACATTTTGTGACGCAAGGAACTTGTCAATCCTCATATTATCCTCCGACTGAACAGGGTAAATCAGTCTATATGTAAAAATCCAAAATATATCAACACAACGCCTGAAATTCATCTCCGTATATATTGGTGCATTTGTGACAAGCTATCACTTTTCCCTTGTGGGTCAGCACAGAAACATACATTTCGTCCTCTGTTTCATAGACAAATCGTTTTGCTGTTGTGCCTCTGTACTTGTCAAGGTCAAGTCCCATCTTTTTTTGGAGCTTATTGTAGTCCTCATAGACCTTGTTAAAATCCTGTGGGATTTTTACGCTGTCAATGGTTACAAGTGTACCCTCTGCATTAAAGGTGCTTAAAAATTTTTGCTTGTCCCTGTCTGTGGCGAATTTCAGAGAATATTCCCCAACGCCCTTGCAAACAGCGGTTGACGAACCGCCGTCACAAATAACATAGATAATTCCGCCAATTAACAGCAGAGCGAACACCAACAGGGTAATTAATCTTTCAGGCTTTTTAATCTTTGTTTTAATAGTCAGTACAAACATTTTATCAGTCCTTTCATATAAATACATATGCACAGAACGTCATTAAAATGTTTGCAAAAGGGCTAAATCAAATATTTTTTTAAGTCAGGTACAGTTTCGGCAAAAACCGTTGCTCCCTCTTTTTCCATTGATTCCCTATCACCGTATCCATAGGTAACACCCACAAAGTCAACACCGCACAGCCTTGCGCCCCTTGCGTCAAAGTAGGTGTCCCCCACCATAGCGATTTTGTCGGAAAAGCTTCCGCCCATACGGTCAACTGCATAGACTATTATATCCTTCTTGTCCTTGCGTTTTCCGTCAAGGGTAGAACCGCAAACTGCGTCAATGTACGGTGTCAGACCTAATATATCCACAATTTCACTTGCAAATTTTTCATACTTTGAGGTTGCAACCA